>JAYUHN010000209.1:0-1911 GCA_043766965.1 Ramlibacter sp.
CAAGCCGGTGCTGGGCGTGCACCACCTGGAAGGGCATCTGCTTTCCCCGTTCCTGAGTGCGGATCCGCCCGAGTTCCCTTTTGTCGCGCTGCTGGTCTCGGGCGGGCATACCCAGCTGATGCGGGTCGAAGGGGTCGGCCGCTACGAGTTGCTGGGCGAGACCATCGACGACGCGGCCGGCGAGGCTTTCGACAAGTCGGCCAAGTTGATGGGACTGGGTTACCCCGGGGGGCCGGCGCTGTCGCGGCTGGCCCAGCAGGGCAGGCCCGACGCGTTCAAGCTGCCGCGGCCCTTGCTGCACAGCGGCAACCTGGATTTTTCGTTTGCCGGCTTGAAGACTGCGGTGATGACGCAGGCGAAGAAACTCGGCGACCAGCTGGAAGCGCGCAAGGCCGACCTGGCCGCGTCAACGGAGGCAGCCATCGTCGATGTGCTGGTGCGAAAGACGCTGGCTGCCCTGGAAAGCACGGGCTTGAGCCGGGTGGTGGTCGCGGGTGGCGTCGGGGCCAACCGGCTGCTGCGCAAGGAGCTGGACGCGGACTGCGCGCGGCGCGGCATCCGGGTGCACTACCCCGAGTTAAATTTGTGCACCGACAACGGCGCCATGATCGCGATGGCCGGCGCGATGCGGTTGCTGGCCGGAGTGCAAACGGCCACCACGGTCTACGCTTTCGACGTGAAACCGCGGTGGCCGCTGGCTGAACTCTGAAGGGATGTCATTGCGGGCCCGACCCGCAATCCATGACTCGCTGATGAATCCCGGCTCAGTGGCCGGGATGACAAAGCTGGCCTGCGGACATCGCCCGCAAGCACCTTGTCACTTGATTTCGATCTGCTTGACGTTGCTGACCGGAACCTGCTTGGCGAGTGTCAGGGTCAGGACACCGTTTTCCAGCTTGGCGCCGGAGGTGGCGACGTCGATTTCCTGCGGCAGTTCGTAGGCGGCCTTGTACTGGCGCTTCGCTTCGGCCTTGGTCTCGATGCGGACGACGTTGCCTTCAGTGGCGATCGACAGCTCGTCGCGGGTGACTCCCGGCAGGTCGACGGTGACGGTCCAGGCCTTCTCGTCCTCCTGCACGTTCACGCCCTGTGCGGCCGGACTGTAGAAGGCTTCGTTGACGAAGCGCTCGAAGCTGCGGTCGAAGGAACGGGAACCAGGGGAGACGGCGCGGGTGCGAACGACGGGTGCGAAAAACATGGTGAGCTCCTTGAAATGACGATTGGGCGGTTGCCTTGAATTCGCGGCTCTCAGGCTGATCGCCGCATGCACACCATCTATGCCCCGCGCGGTGTTTTTCAAGGGAAATCCGGTGACGAAAAATGTCCGGCGCCGGCACTTGAAATCGATGCCGGTAACGCTATGTCGCCACCCCCTCGTCATTCCCGCGCAGGCGGGAATGACAGCAGGCGCGGCGCCTGCGCGGGAATGACGGGACAATCCCCCATGCGCCAGACCCTGATCAACCTGGAAGAATCCCGTATCCGCGAAGTTGCGAACGCGGGCATGGGACGGGCCGACGTGCTGGCATTCTGGTTCGGCGAAAGCGACGAAGTGACGCCGGAATTCATCCGCCAGGCGGCGATCGAATCGCTGCTGAAAGGCGAGACCTTCTACTCCCACAACCTGGGACTGCCGGAACTGCGGGAAGCAGTGGCCGGCTACATGAGCGGCCTGCACGGCGAGATCGCCGGCAACCGGATCGCGATCACGTCCGGCGGTGTCAACGCGCTGATGCTCTCGGTGCAGGCGCTGGTCGACGCCGGCGACGAAGTGGTCGCGGTGACACCGGTGTGGCCCAACCTCACGGCGCAACCATTGATCCTGGGCGCCGACCTCAAGTGCTTCTCGCTCACGCCCGATGGCGGCGTTTGGAAGCTCGAACTGCAGGCGCTGATGGCCCGCATCACTTC
>JAYUHN010000210.1:0-5208 GCA_043766965.1 Ramlibacter sp.
CGGCCTTTTTCGGCTGCGGCTGCGCGGTTGCCCCTGGAGGGTGGCGCCGCAGCAGCGCCGCAAGCATCCCGAGCCAGACGGCGTAGGTCTTGCCGGAACCGGTCGTCGCATGCAGCATGCCGCTGCGGCCATCGACGATGGCCTGCCAGACTTCGCGCTGGAACGGGAAGGACGTCCAGCCACGGCCGGCCAGCCATTGCTCCACCGGCGATGCTGGCTTTTTCGGCACAGGATTGACGAGGTCACGGAGTGATTGATGAATCGATTGTGGCGGGATCGGAGTTCCCGGTGTGCCGGCAAGGGGGTTGGCATACTCGAGCCATGCCCCGACCGCGCGTTCCCGACCTCAGGCGCTGGCTCCCGTTCCTGCGCTGGCCGCGGCCCGACGCAGCCCTGCTGCGAAACGAGGCCGGCGCCGCGTTGACCGTGGCGCTGGTCATGGTTCCCCAGTCCGTTGCCTACGCCGGTCTGGCGGGCATGCCGCTGATCACGGGCTTGTATGCAACCTTTCTTCCCGCTCTGGTCGCCGTCCTGTTCAGCAGCTCCACCCGGCTCTCGGTCGGCCCCTCGGCCCTCACCAGTGTGTTGGTGGGCGCTTCACTGGTCGGGATGGCGCAGCCTGCAAGCGAACAATGGGTATCGCTGGTGGTGTGGCTCGCGCTGCTCTCGGGCGGCGTCCAGCTGGCCCTGGGAGCAAGCGGCTCGGCGTGGGTGCTGAACCTGGTGAGCTCGCCGGTGCTGGCCGGCTTCACCCAGGCCGCCGCCCTCCTCATCATCGCGTCGCAACTGCCGGCGCTGATCGGGTTGAAAGGCAGCCTGTGGACGCTGTGGCAGCAGCCGCAGTTCGACGTCGTGGCGCTCGGCTTCGGGCTGACCAGCGTGACGCTGTTCGTGCTGGGCAAGCGCTTCGCACCGCGGCTGCCGATGGTGCTGCTGGTGCTGGCGGTCGCGGCGGCGTTGAGCAGTTTCAGCGGCTACTCCAGCCATGGCGCGGTGATCGGGTCCCTGCCGGTCGGCCTGCCTTCGCTTTACTGGCCCGGCCTTCCGACCTGGGACGCACTGTCGATGCTGATCGCGCCGGCGCTCGTGATCGCGCTGGTCAGCTCGCTCGAAATGGCGGCCAGCGCCAAGATCGAAAGCCAGCGTGACGGCAAGCGGTGGAACGCCAACCAGGATCTCATCGGGCAAGGCATGGGCAAGCTGGCGTCCGCCCTGTCGGGAAGTTTTCCGACCAGCACCTCTTTCTCCCGTTCGGCGATCACGCTGTACGCCGGGGCCAGGACCGGCTGGGCCACTGTCGTTGCCACCGGCCTGGTGCTGGCCGTACTGCTGTTTCTCACGCCGCTGCTGTTTCACGTGCCGCGCGCCGTGTTGGCGGCGGTCGTCGTCGCGGCCGTGGCCAGTCTGTTCAAACCGCGGACCTTGCTGCGGCTGGGACGCATCGACCGAATCGAAGCGCTCACCGCGCTCGTGACCTTCGCGGTCACCATCGGGTCGGCGCCGCGCATCTACTGGGGCGTGCTGACCGGCGTGGTGCTGGGCCTGGCGCACTTTCTCTACCACCGGCTGCATCCGCGCATCATCGAGGTGGGCCTGCATCCCGATGGCAGCTTGCGCGACCGGCATTTGTGGCAACTGGCGCCCCTCGCGTCGCAGACCTATGCCCTGCGGATGGACGCGGAACTGGATTTCGCTTCGGCCACGGCGCTCGAACGCGCGATCGTCGATCATCTGGCGTCGCACTCCGAAGTTCGCCACGTCTGCCTGTTCGCGCAACCGGTCAACCGGATCGATGCGACCGGGGTGGAGGTCTTCATCCGGTTGCGCAAGCTGTTGGCCGAGCGCGGCATCACGCTGCACATCAGCGGCATCAAGCTGCCGGTGGAGAAGGTGTTGCAGCGGGCCGGCGCGCTGGACGACGGGCCGCTGCTGCGCATGTACCGCACCGATGTGGATGCGCTGCTGGCGTTCGGACGGCTGAGCGCGTGAGCGCCTGAATCAACGGCCGCGTCCGTGCGACTCTCCGTCAAGCGCTGACGATCCAGCCTTCAAGCGGATCGAAAGCCTCCGGCAAGCCGTAGCGCGGGGCGCCATGCCGCGCGGCCCATGCCGCCTGCACCAGGCACAGAACCGCATCGAGGCTGTCGCCGCTGGCGTCCTGCACCAGCGTGTCGCGCTGCGCGTTGGTGAGCTTCAGCCGCAGCGAAAGGCGGGTCGCGCCCAGTTCCAGCGCGTGCAGCAGGTCTTTGCGCGCGATCAGCCGTTCCGGCGTCTGCTTCGCCCTGTCGTCGCTCTTGTAGCTTCGGTTTGCGATCAGCTCGCGCGCCAGCAGCCCGGGATAGGCTTCCAGCGCCACCCGCGCCGGATCGCCCTGGTGCAGCCCCGGCATGTGCACGTTCGCAGCCAGCAACAGCGGCAGTGCCGCGTGCAGCATGAAGGCCACCGGCGGGTTGACCCATTTCATCGAGGGGCTGGAGCCGGCCTGCTTGTCGAACGCGCGGTACGCAAACTTGCCGCCAACGGGCCGTGCATCGCAGAAGGCGGCGAAGGTAGTCCGGATTTCGGTGCGCGTCAGGCCGGCATAGTGCCGGATGCAATCGCGCCACTGCGTGGGCCAGCCCAGGTGCTCGACCAGTTCGCGCGGCAAGCCGAACGGAAAGTCGAAGCCGCCGATCCAGGTTGCCGGCTGTGCCAGCCAGTGCCCGAACGCATCCAGCGAGTCCAGCCGCTGCAACCGCGACAGCACCACCCGCCCCGCCGCCACCTGGCCGAAAGCCAGCACGATCGGCTAGCGTTTGGCAGGACTGCTGGAGAAGTCGCAGCCGACCAGCTCAGGCGGGTTCAGCAGCGCGCCAGGCCCGTCAGACCCGTCCACATATCGCGGCGGTCGCCATCAGGTCTTCCAGCAGGGCCAGTGACACCTTGCCCGAAACCGAATACGGATCGAGCTCGGGCTTTTCGGAATACTTCAGCAGGATCGAGTGATTGAGCTTGGACAGGTTGACCTGGCCCATCGTCCAGCCGCCAAAACGGCGCTCTGAGATTTCCTCGTAGTGCAACAAGGCTACATCCTTGTGGCGCGGATCTTTCTGGATATGACCGAACAGGTCGCTGACCTGCTGCCGGCCGCCCTCGATCGCCTGCAGGAAGATGCCGCCGCCGTAACAGAGGATGCCGGTGATGCCGGTCACGGGATTGTGCTGGCGCGATTGCGTCAGGATCGATTCGATCGCGTCGGGACTGGTGTCCACGGCGCGGCTGGCATAGAGCAGCCGGACAAGCATGGTCAGTCCTTCCGGGGTATGAGGGCCAGGAATTCGCGCCGCAGCGTCGCGTCCTTCAGAAAGGCGCCGCGCATGACGGAGTTGAGCATCTTGCTGTCCAGGTCCTTGACGCCGCGCCACGCCATGCAGTAATGGGTGGCCTCCATGACGATCGCGAGGCCGTCGGGCTGGGTCTTCTCCATGATCAGGTCCGCCAGCTGCACCACGGCTTCCTCCTGGATCTGCGGACGTCCCATCACCCATTCGGCCAGCCGCGCGTACTTCGACAGGCCGATCACATTGGTGTGCTCATTGGGCATGACGCCGATCCAGATCTTGCCGATGACCGGGCAGAAGTGGTGGCTGCAGGCCGACCGCACCGTGATCGGCCCGACGATCATCAGTTCGTTCAGGTGTTCGGCGTTCGGGAATTCGGTGATGCGCGGGGCCTTGACGTAGCGGCCCTGGAACACTTCGTTGACGTACATCCTGGCGACGCGCCGGGCCGTGTCGCCCGTATTGTGGTCGCCCCGGGTGTCGATCACCAGGCTGTCGAGGACCGCCCGCATCTTGCTCTCGACCTCGTCCACCAGCTTGTCGATGTCGCCCGGCTCGATGAAATCGGCGATATTGTCGTTGGCATGAAAGCGCTTGCGCGCGGCCTGGACCCGTTCGCGGATCCTGACCGACACGGGAGTTCCGGCCGGGTCAGCGGCCGGGTTCGGGGGGGATTCGGCTTTCATGAGCATCGCAAATGCTAACACCGCGGGCGCTCCGCCCGCCGAGCAGGGGAATCTGTCAGGGGAAGCCCACCGTCACATCGCAGCTACGAAATTGCTAGCGCCTGGGCGAGCCGTGGATGTTTTCCAGGGCTTCGCGATCGCTCATGCGCGGGCCGCTGCGGGGAACAGCGGCAATCTCGCCTGGCTGGGCGTCGATTCGGAACATCTTCTGCATCGACGCGTTGCAGGCCTGGTAGTCGCCTGGCGAAGGCCGCGGGTTGCGCCGCGCGGTCTGGTCCCGCAGGTAGCTCATCAAGGAACCATGTGCCCTTCGTGGAATCGCGGCCTGAGCGCGATTCTCGGGCGCCCAGCGGACTGGCACTCCCTCCGGGGTGCCGGGGCGCAGGGCGGGACGAAGACCGCCATAGGCAAGCCGCACGCGCGGCACGCATGGCGTCAGAGCTTGAGAAGCACTTCCAGATGGCCGAGTGTATCGGCCTCATGCAGCGGCTTGTCGTGGCGGATCCGCAGCATCCGCGGAAAGCGCACGGCGATGCCGCTTTTGTGGCGCGGGCTGCGGTTGATTCCCTCGAAACCCAGTTCGAACACCAGCGACGGCTTGACGCTGCGGACCGGGCCGAACTTCTCCAGCGTCGTCTTGCGGATGATGGCGTCCACTTTCCGGAATTCCTCGTCGGTGAGGCCGGAGTAGGCCTTGGCGAACGCCACCAGCTGAAGGGGTTCGGAGACCTCGTCCTGCGCCCGCGCCAGGACCGGCTCCTTGCGCCCGATCGCCTCCAGCACCGCCTGCGCTTCTTCCTTGTCCCGCGGCCCACGATTCCAGACCGCGAAGGTGTAATCGGTGTAGAGCGATGCCCGGCGGCCGTGGCCCGCCTGCGCATAGACCAGCACGCAGTCGATGGTCATCGGGTCGATCTTCCACTTCCACCACAGGCCATCCGCCTTGGTCCGGCCGGTGCCGTACGCGGCATCGAGCCGCTTGAGCATGAAGCCTTCGACACCGCGCTCGCGCGACTGCTGGCGGCGCCGGGCGAACTCCAGCCAGCTGCGGTCGCTCTCGGTGGGAGAGATCTTGAACGCCGTGCCGGCCAGCAGGGCCTCGAGCCGGGCGCGCCGCTCGCGCTGCGGCAACGAGCGGATGTCCTGCCCCTCCTGTTCCAGGACGTCGTAGGCCATGAAGGTCACCGGTGCGTCCGCCAGCA
>JAYUHN010000211.1:0-5190 GCA_043766965.1 Ramlibacter sp.
ACTGACTTGCTAACGGTTTTCATAGAATAGGGGTGGCGGTAAAGATTGTAGACAAGCTGTTTAAGCACCACATGGCAAACGCCTATTGCCGCTTTTCCCAACAGCTTAACGGCAGCCCGCCCCCGTACCAAAGCGCCTTGCGCTCACCCGCCCACCTTTAAGCGCATCACCACGTCACCCATGGCCAAAAAACCCGACACTGCCGCCCCCAAAAACACCCGCATTGCTGACAACAAGAAGGCGGCCTACAACTATTTTTTTGAAGAACGGTTTGAAGCAGGCTTGGTGCTGGAGGGCTGGGAAGTCAAATCCCTGCGCGAGGGCAAGGTGCAGCTAACCGACGGCTATGTGGTCATCCGCGAGGGCGAGCTGTTTTTGATCGGCTTGCAGATCAGCCCGCTCAACACCGCCTCAACCCACATCAGCCCGGACAAAGTGCGCACCAAAAAGCTGCTCATGCACAAAGAGCAGATCCGGCGCCTGGTCAGCAAGGTCGACCAAAAGGGATTCACGCTGGTGCCGCTGAACCTGCACTGGAAAGACGGCAAGGTGAAATGCGACATCGGGCTGGCCAAAGGCAAAGGCGAGCACGACAAGCGCGACACCATCAAGGACCGCGAAGGCAAGCGCGAAGTCGAGCGCGCGATGAAAAGCCGCAACCGCTAGCCGTATGCCGAACTTGCGGCGACGGGTGATTTCCCGGCGAGCCCTGTGGTTGGGCCTTGCTCTCCTTGCGGCGCTGGCGGCGCAGAACCTTGTGTATTTCAGCCGGCACTACTTCCTGGACTGGATGGTGCCCTGGGATTTCCTGGCGACCTACCACGCAGCGCCGCAGTTCTGGATCGAGGCGGCGCGACTGCATATCGACAGCGCATGGGTTCCATTCCAGGGAATGGGCTACCCGCTGTACATGAACCTTCAAAGCGGGTTTTATTACCCGCCCTTCTGGCTTTTCGTCGTCGCCGACCGGCCGTACACCGCCGAAGCCGCGGTCGTCATGCAAGGGCTGCACGTGCTGTTCGGGGCCATCGGTGCGGGGCTTTGCGCCCGGCTGCTCGGGATGCGCTGGTCGTTGGCGTTGCTGGCCGGCGTGTTTTATCAGGGGTTCGGCGGCTTCTATTCGAACGCCTCGCACCCGGACATCGTGCGCGCCTACGCCCTGCTGCCATGGGTGTTCGCCCCGGTCCTGTCCCCCTGGCGGAAAAGCCGTCTTCTGACCATCGGGATCGCGTTGCTGCCCCTGTGGGTGTATGCCCTGTGCACGGGTGGCTATCCGGGCAACATGATCGCGCAGCTGTTTGTCGTCGGCCTGGTTCTGGCAGCCAGGATGACATGGAATTTTCATGACAAGGAGCAGAGGTTCTATGCGATCGTCCTGGCACTGGCCACGCTTGGCGGCCTGCTGCTGGCCGGTGCCAGCCTGGTGCCGGCGATGCTGGCCCGCACCCAGATCCACCGCGCCGTCGACATGGGCGGGCCGGTGCAATACCAGTTCGCCGCATGGAAAGAGCTGTTCGTCGCCGTGGTGATGCCCACCGGACAGGATTACTTCAGGGACGACCCCACCATGCGTTCGTGGTTCCTCGGCGTTCCAGTCGTGGCGCTGCTTTGCCTGCGTGCCTTTCTCGGACGTTCCAGGGCGACCGTTGGGTGGGCACTGACCGCCGTGCTGGCATTGGGGATGGCCACCGGTGTCTTTCATCCGCTGGTGGTCGCGCTGCTGCCGCCGCTGGGTCTCAGCCGCTTCCCGATGGCGGATTACAAGGGGCTGGTCGCTCTGGCTTCGGTCCTGCTTGCAGTGGAAACGCTGCAATTGCTTTCGCGCGGCGTCAGGCCGCAACCGCAGTGGCGATACGCATGGTTTCCGATCCTGGCTGCGTCTGTGGGGACGACGGCGTTGGCGCTTTCTTTGGGGAGCGAGTCCGACCCGGATCTCGAGCTGCTTCCTTATTACCTTGCCGCTACCGCCTTGGTGCTGGTTGCAGCCCAGCGCCCGGGCAGGGTCCCGTCATGGCTGGTCGCCTCCCTGGCGCTGGTCGCGATGGCGGATTGGGGACGGGTCCATTGGGAAGCGGCGTACTTCCAAAGTCCGGATGCCGAGGTCTGGTTGCACAACCGGATCGGCCCGATGGACAGCGCGCGGCGCTCCTTGTCGGCGCGGTTGGCCCGGCCGCCGGCCTGCCGGCCAGCCCGCATCGATGTGGCGGCGACCGATGTTGCGCATATCCCGTGGCAGGGCTATTACACAGGTGCGTACCTGAGCCAGGACTACTCCGCTGCCGAGAACCTGGTGGGGCTGCAGAGAATCAGAGCGAACGCGTCGCTTTACCGTTTCGGGCTGCAGCCCTGGTCCGGGTTGCTGCTGCCCGAGGGGCCGCTCCCGGCACCGGAGCAGATGGTGGCGTCGCCGAAAGCTCCGGTGCAATGCGTACACTACGGGACCACCCGGCTGGAGTACCTGGTCAACTTGTCCAAGCGCGCTACCGTCGTCGAAAACGAGGCGTACTGGCCCGGATGGTCGGCTGAAATCGACGGCAGGCGCATCGATGCCGTCGAGGCCAACGGCTTTCGGGCCTGGTCACTTCCGGCCGGGCAGTACCGCATGACTTCGACTTTCCGCAAACCGTGGCGCATGCTGGGACTGCTGGTGACCGCGCTTGGCACGCTCTGCTGGCTGGCACTGCTTGCCGCTCTTTTTCGCAACCGACAACATGAGTGATCCCGTCCCATTTTTCTCCGCGCAGGCCGTCAACAAGGACGTCGATGTCCAGGCGTCGGTTGCTCGTGTGATAGCACGCAATCACTATGTCCTCGGCACCGAGGTGGCGTCTTTCGAAAAAAGCTTCGCTGCCTATTGCGGTGTGCCTCACTGCATCGGGGTCGGCAACGGTACCGACGCCCTGGAGCTTTCCCTTCGTGCCCTCGGAATCGGCCCCGGAGATGAGGTGGCCCTGGCCCCCAATGCCGGGTTCTATGGCAGCACAGCGGTCAGGCTGGTCGGCGCCGTGCCGACGTATGTCGACGTGGACGCGCAGACCCTGGCGCTTGCTCCCGGTGCCTTGGAGGTGCAGTTCACCCTGCGGCGTCCCGCAGCCGTCATCGTGACCCATTTGTATGGGCAGCTTGCCGCCGTGGAGGAAATCGCGGGAATCGCGGCGCGGCATGGAGTTCCGCTGATCGAGGACGTCGCCCAGGCGCATGGAGCGCGGCGCGGCGGGCGGACCGCCGGCAGCTTCGGCGCACTGGGATGTTTCAGCTTCTATCCAACCAAGAACCTGGGCGCACTGGGCGACGGCGGGGCGGTCGTCAGCACCGACGTCGGGTTGGCCGACCGGGTCCGGTCACTGCGCCAGTACGGCTGGGGCCGCAAATACCACAATGAACTTCCGCTCGGACGCAACAGCCGGCTGGACGAGCTGCAGGCTGCCGTCCTCAACGACAAATTGCCGCACCTGGACCACGCCAACGAGGCGCGTCGTGCGATCGCCCGCTCATACGAGCAGGCGTTCTCGGGTCTTCCGCTCAGTTTGCCGGCGTCCCTCGGAGCCGATCACGTCGTGCACCTTTACGTGGTGCGCAGCCCGCGCCGAGACGATCTGCGGGGATTCCTGAGCGATCAGGGGATCGCGGCCGATATCCATTTTCCCGTCCCCGACCACCGGCAGGCGGTACAGAGCGCGCAATATGCCGGTGTGTGCCTGCCGCAAGCCGAATCCGCATGCGAAACAGTGCTTTCCCTGCCCTGCTACCCCGGCATGCCGCCGGAGCACGTGGCGAGGGTCACCACGGCAGTCCGCGGCTTTTTTCTCCGTCCGGCGGCCTGATCCGTGCTGTCGCTCGTGGTGCCGGTCTACAGCAACGAAGGATCCATTCCGGATCTGCTGAACGCCGTCGCCCGACTGGCACTGGACATCGAAGCGCCGTTCGAAACGGTGTTCGTCGTGGACGGAAGCCCGGATCGATGCTACGAAATTCTGGCGGCGCGATTGCCGTCATGCTCTTTTTCGTCGCAGCTGGTGCTGCTGACGCGAAACTTCGGCTCATTCGCCGCCATCCGTGCCGGCATGGAGGCGGCGCGGGGCGAAACCTTCGCCGTCATGGCCGCGGATCTGCAGGAGCCGCCCGAGCTGGTACACACGATGTGGCGGATCCTTCACTCCGGCGAGGCCGACGTGGTGGTCGGTGTCCGCAACTCGCGGCACGATCCCTGGATGAGCCGCCTGTTTTCCGGCTTGTTCTGGCGCCTCTACCGCCGCTACGTCGTTCCCGAAGTGCCACCCGGAGGGGTGGACGTGTTCGCCTGCAACAAGCCCTTTCGGGACGAATTGCTCAAGCTGGAGGAACGCCACAGCTCGTTGATCGCCCAGGTATTCTGGCTCGGCTACCGGCGCCAGTTCGTGGAATACGAGAGGCGCGTGCGGCAACACGGTGCTTCGGCCTGGACGTTCCGAAAGAAGCTGGGTTACATGATGGACAGCGTCTTCGCCTTCACCGACCTCCCGATCCGCATTCTCATTCGCGGTGGTGGCATTGTCGCGGTCCTGTCCGGAGCGTTCGCGATCATGGTGGTGCTGTTCCGGCTGGCCGGGTTGATCACGGTGCAGGGCTACGCCGTCACCATCCTGGCGATCGTGTTTTTCGGCGCACTGAACCTGTTCGGCCTTGGGCTGGTCGGCTCCTATGCGTGGCGCGCCTACGAGAACACCAAGGCCAGGCCGTTGCACGTGGTGCTGCGCCGCCACCTGTGGCAAGCAGAAAGGCCCTGAATGAGCGAAACCGCAGCCGAGAGTTTTTTTGTCCACCCGAACGCCTTGTGCGAAAGCGCGTCGATCGGGCCGCGGACCAGGATCTGGGCGTTCGCCCATGTCCTGCCCGGCGCCGTCATCGGTGCCGACTGCAATATCTGCGATGGTGTCTTCATCGAGAACGCCGTCAAGGTCGGCGATCGGGTGACGGTCAAGTGCGGGGTTCAGCTTTGGGATGGCGTCCATCTGGAGGACGATGTGTTCATCGGCCCGAACGCGACCTTCACCAACGACCTGTTCCCGCGCAGCAGGCAGCCGCAGGCCGCCGTCGGCAAGACGCTCGTGAAACAAGGCGCGTCCATCGGGGCCAACGCCACCATCCTGGCGGATTTGAGCATCGGCGAATGCGCAATGGTTGGCGCCGGGGCGGTCGTCACCCGTTCGG
>JAYUHN010000212.1:0-1903 GCA_043766965.1 Ramlibacter sp.
GGATGCTCGCGCACATAGTCGTCGGCGCTGCCGGCGGCTTCGCGGGCGTTTTGCAGCGCGCTGTCCTGCATCGCCGACAGCTGCTTGCGCGCCGCCTGCGTGCTGCGATCGAGCCGCTCGCGCGCTTCCTTGAAGCCCTGGCCGGCCTCGCCGGCCGCGAGCCGCATCAGTTCCTGCGCGTCGGCAATGACGGTCTGCACGTCTTGCGCCAGCCTGGCCTGGGTGCGCTTGAGCGCGGGAATGTCGTCGTTCATGGCTGCTCCTTGGTTGCGGTGCGATTGTGCGCCGCTGGAAGCGCCAGGCCGTACCGGCCCGCGGCTAGCGGTAAACAAGCACGCCAACGACCACGGCGGCGTCCAGCACGATCCAGCCGATGCAGGCCAGGTAAATGGCCTTGTCGTGCTTTTGCAGCCCGTGCACGAACCACAGGCAGGCTGCCAGCAGGTAGGTGGCCCACGACAACAGGGAAACGCCGGCGACCGCGTGGTCGCGCCACACGGTCCACACCTGCGGCAGCGTCATCAGCAGCGTCACTGTCGACAGCAGCGGCAGGATTTTTTCCACGCCGCTGGTTGGCGGCCCGGCCGGTGGTCGGACACTGGCTTCATGCAGCATGGCGGCGCTCCTTGCGCGACGTCAGTCGCCTTGGCACTCTACCGGAACGAGGTCCACGCGATCAGGGCGAAGCCGGCCACTGCCACCAGTGCGTGAACCACGACCGTCTCCTTGGGGAGCGGCAGCATCTTGGTGTGGTAAGCGAGGTTCATGTAGATGCCGGCAAGGGCGGCGGCCGCCAGCAACAGGAGGCCGGCCCACGCCAGCCCGGGAATGCCCGCGGTGAAGCCGGCATAGAGCAACAGCGTCAGGCCCGCGCCTGCCAGCAGGCCGTGCAGCATCGCGATCCAGGACGGGGGCCGGTCGGCGCCGCCGAACCGGATGATCGCCATGAGAAGCCCGCCGGCCGCGGTCAGCGCCAGCAAGATGGTGGCCGTCCTCATCATCGTGATCGCATCCATCGAGGTTCCCTTCGAAGTTCAGAGTGACTTCAGGTACTGCGCAAGGTCGGCGATGTCCCGCGCCGACAAGCCCAGATTTTGCCTGGTGTTGTAGCTCTGGGCCACTGCGTCCAGGGTTGCCGCCGAGCCGTCGTGAAAGTAAGGCGCGTGCTGCCACACGCCTTGCAGTGGCGTTGTGCGGTACTGCCGGGTCGCGGAGCGCGAAGCCCAGCTCGGCGTTTCAGGCTCGGCCATCGAGTCGGCGGCTGGATGCAGCCTTGAGTTGGCATCGGTGAAGGTCGAGCCGGTGTGGCAGGTCGCGCACTTGGCGGCACCCTCGAACACCAATTTCCCCCGCTGCGCGGCAGTGGCATCGAAGCTGCCCACGGGCGGCTGCGGCGCGCGCAAGGAAAGCTGGTAGGCCTGCAGCGCGGGCAGCTTGCTGCTCACCAGGTCGACAGTGCCGTGCGTGATGGAGATGTTGAGGCGTGGCTCCACCATCGAACCCAGCCCGCCCATCTGCGTGACCGCGACGTACCGGTTCCAGTACGCGATGTCCTCGCCGTCCCCGGTGAACGTGATGCGGTGGATGTCCTGGAGCCCGTATGCGGGCGGGATCACCACCGGCTTGCTGAGGCCGTCGATGTTGTAGCGCGCGTCGTATTTGCCCTTGCCCCACGAGTTGTAAACCGCTTTCTGGGCCACCGTCAGAGCCGGCGACAGCGCGATGATCGCACCGGGATTCAGGTCACGGTTGGGCCAGCCATCCAGCCGCTTGCCGATGCCCGGTGCGAACGAGTTGTCCACGGTCGAGTGACACAGGGCGCAGGTGACGCCGACCCGGACCAGCGCGTCCTTGCCGTCGACGGTCTGCACGGTGCCCTTGAGGCCGACGACCGCGTCGAGCT
>JAYUHN010000213.1:0-5187 GCA_043766965.1 Ramlibacter sp.
CGCCGTCGACCCGACCGGTATCACGCAGAACCACGAGGTCGAGCGGCTGTTGAACAACTGGATCGAAGCGCTGTCGAACCGCGAAAAGGAGGTCCTCGAGGGCCGCTTCGGCCTGCATGACCGCGACCCGGAGACGCTCGAGGTGCTCAGCGACCGGCTCGGGCTGACGCGCGAGCGGGTCCGCCAGATCCAGAACGAAGCACTGTTGAAATTGAAGCGCAACATGGCGCGCAACGGCATCAGCAAGGAAGCGCTGCTCTGAGCGCTGAGGGCTGCCGATGACTCCGAGGCACCTGGCCGGTGCCTCTGACACGTGCCTTTGCCCACGCGCTTCATGGGCAGGGCCTCGCAGGCCCTGCTTCCATTACAGCCCTTGGGCCGATTCATGCGAGGCACTGGTACAGTGCCCCGCATGAGTTGGCCCGTCCTAGTCTTCGATATCGAATCCATTCCCGACATCGCGGGCCTGCGGACGCTGCGCGCGTCGCCGGCGGACAGCAGCGACGCGGAGGTTTACGGCGGCTGGCTGCAGGAGCGCAAGGAGCGCGGCCAGAGCGATTTCACTCCGCTGCACCTGCAGCGCGTGCTGGTGATCAGCTGCGTGTTCCGCAATGCCGAGGGACTTCGGGTGCATTCGTTCGTCGACCGCGACAATGTAAGCGAAGGCAAGGTGATCCAGACCTTCTACAACACGCTGGAAAAGCACACGCCGCAGCTGGTGAGCTGGAACGGCGGCGGCTTCGACCTCCCGGTGCTGCATTACCGCGGCTTGCGCCATGGCGTGGCGGCGGACAGGTACTGGTGCATGGGCGAGGGCGGCGGCGCCGACGACCGCGAGTTCAAGTGGAACAATTACATCGGCCGCTACCACACGCGTCATCTCGACCTGATGGACCTGCTGGCGATGTACCAGCCCAAGAACAACGCTCCGCTGGATGCAATGGCGAAGCTGTGCGGCTTTCCCGGCAAGCTCGGGATGGACGGCTCGCAGGTTTACCCCGCGTATCTCGAGGGCAAGCTCGAGGAGATCCGCCGTTATTGCGAAACCGACGTGATGAACACTTACCTGCTGTACTGCCGCTTCCAGAAGATGCGCGCCGGCTTTACCGAATCCGAATACGAGCAGGAGATCGCGATGGTGAAGTCCACGCTGGGCGAACTGGCCCCGATGGAGCCGCACTGGCAGGAATACCTGGCCGCATGGGCTTGAGGCAGCCGCGAGAGTGGACGGGCACCTGAGACAATGCCCGCATGTCGGAAGAGATCGAAAAGCAGCCGCTGCCCGAGGGCTGGCTGGAAGTTGACGCGCTGGATATCGACGCACAGGGCGTGGCCCGGCGCGCCGACGGCAAGGTGGTGTTCGTCGAAGGCGCCTTGCCGTTCGAAACGGTGAGCGTCAAGGTGCATCGCCGAAAGAACAACTGGGAGCAGGCCAGCCTCACCGAACTGCACCGCGAATCGTCGCAGCGGGTGCGGCCGCGCTGCCCCCACTTCGGCCTGCACGAGGGCGCATGCGGCGGGTGCAAGATGCAGCACCTGCACGCGGCGGCCCAGGTCGCGGTCAAGCAGCGGGTGCTCGAAGACAACCTCTGGCACCTGGGCCGGGTCAAGGCGGAAAACATCCTGCGTCCGATCGAAGGCCCGCCCTGGGGCTACCGCTGGCGCGCCCGCTTGTCGGTGCGCCACGTCCGCAAGAAGGGCGCCGTGCTGGTCGGCTTTCACGAACGCAAGAGCAGCTATGTGGCCGACATGCGCGAATGCCATGTGGTGCCGCCGCACGTGAGCAATCTGTTGCTGCCGCTGCGAGCCCTGATCGGGTCCATGGACGCGATCGAGACCTGCCCGCAGATCGAACTGGCCTGCGGCGACGACGTCACCGCGTTGGTGCTGCGGCATCTCGAGCCGCTGAGCGAGGGCGACCTGGCCAGGCTGCGCCGGTTCGCCGTCGACCATCCGGTGGTTCAGTGGTGGCTGCAGTCCAAAGGCCCGGAGACGGTGAAGCTGCTGGACCCCGCCGCAGGTCCGGGGCAAGGGTCATCCGGCCGTGAGCTGTCATATGCGCTGCCCGAATTCGGCATCACCATGCCGTTCCGGCCGACCGATTTCACCCAGGTCAACCCGCACATCAACCGGGTGCTGGTGTCGCAGGCGCTGCGGCTGCTGGACGTGCAATCCGGCGAGCGCGTGATCGACTGGTTCTGCGGACTCGGAAACTTTTCGCTGCCGCTGGCGACGCGGGCGCGCGAAGTACTGGGGATCGAAGGCAGCGAAGCGCTGGTGCTGCGTTCACGCCGGAACTTCGAGCTGAACCAGGGGAAAGTCCGCGGCGGGCGGCCGCTTTGCAGCACGACTTTCGCGGCCCGCAACCTGTTCGAGATGACGCCGGAACTTCTTGCGGAAGATGGCAGCGCGGACAAATGGCTGGTCGATCCGCCCCGCGAAGGCGCCTTCGCGCTGACCAAGGCGTTGCTGGAACTGCATCAGCAGCCGGGCCTGCACCCCGGCTGGCAGCCGCCGCAGCGGATCGTTTACGTCAGCTGCAATCCGGCGACGCTGGCGCGGGACGCGGGCGTCCTGGTCACGCAGGCAGGGTACCGGTGCAGCGCCGCCGGCGTGGTCAACATGTTCCCGCACACTGCGCACGTCGAGAGCATCGCGGTGTTCGACCGGGCGTGATCGACAGGACTGACGGAACGGTCATAAACGAGCAGGCATAAAAAAGGGCCCGCAGGCCCTTTTTCCGGTTCGCCGGTGCGCTCAGTCGCGGCTGCCGGTGGAAAGGCCGAGGAGGGCCAGCAAGCTCTGGAACACGTTGAAAATGTCCAGGTACAGCGCCAGCGTCGCGCTGATGTAATTGGTCTCACCGCCGTCGACGATGCGCTTCAGGTCATACAGCATGAACGCGCTGAAGACGCCGATCGCCATCACGCTGATCACCAGCATGCCGGTGGTGGAGCCGACGAACACGTTGATGATGCCGCCGATCATGATCGCCAGGGCCCCGACGAACAGGAACTTGCCCATGCCGGACAGGTCGCGCTTGATCACGGAGGACAGCGCCGCCATCACGAAGAACACACCGGCCGTCCCGCCGAAAGCGGTCATGACCAGGCTGGGCCCGTTCTTGAACCCCAGCACCATGGCAATCAGGCGCGACAGCATGAGGCCCATGAAAAAGGTGAAGCCCAGCAGCACCGGGACGCCGGCCGCGGAGTTCTTGGTTTTTTCGATTGCGAAAATGAAGCCGAATGCAATGCCGAGGAACACCATCAGGCCGATGCCGCCAGTCAGGCCGCGGGTGATGCCGGTGGCCACCCCCAGCCAGGCGCCGAGCACGGTCGGAACCAGGCTCATGGCCAGCAGGAAGTAGGTGTTGCGCAATACCTTGTTGCGCTGCTCCACGGTCGTCGCCGCGTAGCCGTAGTCGATGGTCTGGACCTGGTCAGTCATGCAAGTCTCCTGTTGCCGATGAGGCTGTTAGATGTGCGCATTCTAGGTTGGTTCAAGGGTTGGGCGGCAAACATCGTCCTGACGCCCGGCCAGCCCCTCAGACAGCCGTTATGCTGGCTTTCCAGCTCTTTTCAAGCACGAAATCGCCATGAATACCAAACCATTCCTCGAACTGGCCGACGTGAAGGCCATCGCCGGGGCGGCAGAAACCGAAGCCCTGAAGCACAACTGGGCCGTGACGATCGCCATCGTGGATGACGGCGGCCACCTGCTTTGGCTGCAGCGCCTGGACGGCGCCGCCCCGATCTCCTCCCATATCGCGCCGGCCAAGGCCAACACCGCGGCCCTTGGCCGGCGTGAAAGCAAGGTCTACGAAGACTCGATCAACGGCGGCCGGATGTCGTTCCTGAGCGCGCCGCACTTGAAGGGCCTGCTCGAGGGCGGCGTACCCGTCGTCAAGAACGGCCATGTGATCGGCGCGGTGGGCGTGAGCGGAGTCAAGTCGAGCGAGGACGCGCAGATTGCCCGCGCCGGCATCGCAGCGCTCGGCGTTTAGCCAGGCACCGGCGCTGGACTGGATCTGCGCCGTCGCATCATTGCGCATGCAGCGATCGATCACCAAGCCCGTTGTCGTGTGTGCCGACGACTTCGCCTTCAGCGAAGCAGTCTCGCTCGCGGTGGTGGAGCTCGCGCGGCTGCGCCGTGTCAGCGCCACCAGCGCGATGGTGCTGTCGCCGCGCTGGGAGCGGGATGCGCCGATGCTGCAAGAGGTGCGCGGCTTCATCGACGTCGGCCTGCACCTGGATTGGACCAGTCCGCTTGCCCTTTCAGCGGGCCACGGCATGTCGCTGGGCCGGGCGATGGTCCGTTCGATGCTGCATGGCTTCGACGCCAGCCGGGTGGCGCTTGCAATCGACCGTCAGCTCGACGCTTTCGAGGCAGTCTGGAAGGCCGCCCCCGACCATGTCGACGGCCATCAGCACGTGCATCAGTTCGCGGGTATCCGCGAGCCGCTGCTGGAGCGGCTGGACCGCCGCTACGGAGCCGGCGCCGGACCTTATCTGCGCGTGTCGCGTCCACCGGGCGGCGCGGGGCTGAAGGGGTGGGTCATCGGATCGATGGGTGCGGCCGCACTGGCGACTGCGCTGAAGGCGTCAGGACGCCGGGCCACGCCGGCCCTCACCGGGCTCTACGACTTCGGCGGCGGCAGCGCGGACTATGCGGCCCGCGCGGCCAATTGGTTGCGGCAAGCGCCGGCAGGTGCGGTCCTGATGTGCCATCCGGCGTCGCAGGCCTTGCCAGGCGACGCGATCGGCGACGCGCGTCTGCGTGAATTCGAGTTCTGGCGCAGCGAACGCGCTAGCGAGGTGCTGGCGCAGGCAGGTGCGGCGCTGGCCCGTGGCCCAGCCCCGACCCGGTCCGCTCGCTGACCAGGTAGATCGGGCGGCGCTTGACCTCGTCGTAGATCCGGCCCACGTACTCGGCCAGCACGCCCATGGACAACAGCTGGATGCCGCTCAGGAACATCATCGCCACGACGATGGTCGCGAACCCCGGCGCCGTGATCCCCCAGAAGAAATATTCGAAGATGACCCACGCGCCGTAACCCAGCGACACCACGGCAAGCAGGAAACCGATCACGGTCAAGGCCCGCAGCGGCGCGGTCGAAAACGCGAGCATCCCGGTCATCGCCAGCCGGAAGGCGCCCCGAAGCCCGAAGTGGGTGCGGCCCTGCTC
>JAYUHN010000214.1:0-5187 GCA_043766965.1 Ramlibacter sp.
CTCTGCGCAATCTTTGCGTCCTCTGCGTCCGGCTGTCCGCATTTGCTACATTGCGCCAATGAATGATCTCGCCGGCAAGCACATCGTCCTCGGATTGTCGGGAGGCATCGCCTGCTACAAGGCGGCGGAACTGTGCCGGGCGCTGGTGAAGGAAGGGGCAACGGTGCAGGTTGTCATGACCGAGGCGGCGGAACAGTTCATCACGCGGGTGACGATGCAGGCTCTGTCCGGCCGCCCCGTCCATGGTTCGCAGTGGGACGATCGTGAGCCGAACGGGATGGCGCATATCAACCTGTCACGCGAGGCCGATGCGATTCTGGTGGCGCCCTGCAGCGCGGACTTCATGGCGAAGCTGCTGCACGGGGGCGCCGACGAACTCCTCAGCCTGATGTGCCTGGCCCGGCCGATCGACAAGGTGCCGCTGCTGCTTGCGCCCGCCATGAACCGGGAGATGTGGGCGCACCCCGCGACCCAGCGCAACCTGGCGCAGCTGAGCGCGGACGGCGCCCACATCCTCGGAGTCGGCTCCGGCTTCCAGGCCTGCGGGGAAACGGGCGATGGCCGGATGCTCGAGCCGGCCGAACTGCTGGAAGACCTGGTCGCTTTTTTTCAGCCGAAGTCGATGGCGGGGCGCAAGGTGCTGCTTACCGCCGGGCCGACCTTCGAAGCGATCGACCCGATCCGCGGCATCACCAACCACTCGTCCGGCAAGATGGGTTTCGCGCTTGCGAGGGCCGCCCGCGAGGCAGGCGCCGATGTGACGCTCGTCGCCGGTCCGGTCAGCCTGCCGACGCCGCGTGGCGTGCGGCGGCTGGACGTGAAGTCGGCGCGGCAGATGCTGGATGCGACGCTGGCGCAGGTGCAGGCGGCCGATATCTTCATCGCCACCGCCGCGGTGGCCGACTGGCGCCCGTTGTCGGCGAGCGAGGAAAAGATCAAGAAGGATGGCAGCGGCAAGATGCCGGCGCTGGCCTTTGTCGAGAATCCTGACATCCTCGCGACGGTGGCGCAGAGCGAACGCGCCCGTAACGGCCGGCTGTTCTGCGTCGGCTTTGCGGCGGAGAGCCATGACCTCGCAGCGCACGCGAAAGCCAAACTGGCGCGCAAGGGCATTCCGCTGATGGTCGGCAACATCGGTCCCCTTACCTTCGGGCAGGACGACAACGAGGCGCTACTGGTCGACAAGGATGGGTCGCGGGAACTGCCGCGCGCATCGAAGATCGACCTGGCGCGGACCTTGATCGGCGAAATCGCGCGTCGCATGCAACCCATCGCCGCCGCCTGAAACCATGAAAATTGACGTCAAAGTGCTGGACGCGCGGCTGGCTGACCAGCTGCCCGCTTATGCGACACCTGGCAGCGCGGGCATGGACCTGCGCGCCTGCATCGAACAGCCGCTGACACTCGAGGCGAATGCCTGGCGGCTGGTGCCCACAGGAATCGCCATCTACCTGCAAGACCCTGGTTATGCGGCGCTGATCCTGCCGCGGTCGGGCCTGGGGCACAAGCACGGCATCGTCCTGGGCAATCTTGTCGGCCTGATCGATAGCGATTACCAGGGACAGCTGATGGTGAGCGCATGGAATCGCAGCGACACGGCATTCACTCTGCAACCGATGGAACGGCTGGCGCAGCTGGTCATCGTGCCGGTGGTGCAGGCCGAGTTCAACGTCGTCAGCGAATTCCCCATGAGCCAGCGGGGCGATGGTGGGTACGGTTCGACCGGTAAAGCCTGAGCCTGGCGCTCCTACGCTTTTTGTGTTGCTCTCCTACATGCTGACAAGGCGTTTGCCGCCCGGCAGCTGGTCCGTCAGGTATTTAATGGTTTGACGTGGTGAGCCGATGGCTTCACCTTGGTTCAACACACTGGAGACCTCCCATGCGTACACGTTTCGCCTCGATTGCATCCGTCACTGCCCTGGCAGCCATGCTGGCCGCCTGCGGCACGGTCGACCCCTACGGCCCGAACAACTACCCCTCCGGCAGTGCGCCGGTCGGCAGCTATCCGTCGACCTACCCGTCGACGTATCCCTCGACCTACCCGTCGACGAACTACCCTGCTGCGACCAGCAACTTCGTCGAATTCGGCCGCGTGTCCAACATTGAACTGGTCCAGGCTCCGCAAGGCGGCAGCGTCAATAACGGCAACGGCGGCAATAGCACTGCCGGCACGCTGATCGGCGGTGCGGTTGGTGCGCTTCTGGGCAACCAGGTCGGCAAGGGCGGTGGACGTGCCGCCGCCACCGTGCTGGGCGCGGTCGGTGGCGCCGTCGCCGGCAACCAGATCGCCAAAAATCGCGATGGCAGCTACGCCAGCGCCACCGGCGCCGTCTACCGCATCAGCATTCAGACCGACCGGGGCGAATGGCGTTCGTATGAAGTGGCCGCAACCGGCGAATTGCGGGTCGGCGACCGGGTGCGGATCGAGAACAACGTCCTGTACCGCGCCTGAGTCTGTCAGGTTCAGTGCAGCAGGCTGCCGCCCGGCGCCTGCGGCTGCACTTGGAAAAAGCCGGTGCCCATGGTGCCGCGGCCGATCTCCTCCTCGGTCGCTTCGCGGACGCCTTCGACTTTCAGCGCCAGCCGGATCGCGATACCGGCGAGCGGGTGGTTGCCGTCGAGGACGACGTGCTCGGGATAGATGTCGGTGACCATGTACACCACGTCCCGCGGCGCCTCCGGGTTCGAACCAGGCGGCAGGCCTTCGAACGTCATGCCTTCCTCCAGGTCACCCGGAAACAGCGACACCGGCTCCAGGAAGACCAGCTGGTCGTTGTAGTCGCCGAAGGCTTCCTCAGGCTCGAGGTGCAGATCGAGCTTGTCGCCCGGTTCATGCCCCTGCAGCGCCTCCTCGATCCTCGCCAGCAGGTCGGTGCCGCCCACCAGAAAGTCGACCGGGTCGCTCAAGTCGTCCAGGATCTCGCCCAGCGTGTCCTTCAGGGTCCAGGTCAGCGCGACCACGCATTGCGGTGTGATTTCCATAGGAGAATTGTCTCACCTGCCCATGAATATCACGCAACCCCGCAGCCTGCTCGGCGGCCTCAGCCCGCAACGCTTCATGCAGCGCCACTGGCAAAAAAAACCGTTGCTCGTACGTGGAGCGGTGTCCGGCCTGCAACCGTTGCTGGACCGCGCCTCGTTGTTCAAACTGGCGTCGCGTCCGGAGGTCGAATCGCGCCTCATCGTTCACTCGAGCATAGGCTGGACGATGCGGCGCGGCCCCTTGTCGCGGCGCTCGCTTCCCCCTCTCACCCAACGGGAGTGGACTTTGCTGGTGCAGGGCGTCGACCTGCACAGCGACGCCGCGCACGACCTGATGGCGCAGTTCCGCTTCGTTTCCGATGCCCGGGTGGACGACCTGATGGTCAGCTGGGCCAGCGATGGCGGCGGTGTCGGTCCGCATTTCGACAGCTACGACGTGTTCCTGCTGCAGGTCCAGGGCCGGCGGCGCTGGCGCATCGGACGCCAGAAGGACCTGAGCCTGCAGCCAGAGACGCCGCTCAAGATCCTGGCCAGCTTCGAACCGCAGGAAGAGTATTTACTGGAGCCCGGCGACATGCTTTACCTGCCTCCGCGCTATGCCCATGACGGAATCGCCGAAGGTGAGTGCCAGACCTATTCGATCGGCTTCCGCGCTCCGGCCCGCGATGAACTGGCGCGTGAGCTGCTGCATCGCATGGCGGAAAGCGCGGACGAACCCGCTGGGCCCCTTTACCGCGATGCAGGCGCCATCGCGGTGCGCAACCCCGGGGCCGTGCCCGGCGAATTCCAGCGTTTCGCGGCCGACGCGGTGCAAGCGGCGCTGTCCGACCCGGCAGCCCTTCAGCGGGCCCTCGGCGAATACCTGACCGAGCCGAAGGCGCACGTCTGGTTCGACACCGCGCGGGCGCCGCGGCGACTGGGGGCCTTGGCCCTGGACCGTCGCAGCCGGATGATGCACGACGCCCGGCATGTTTTTCTCAACGGCGAGAGCTGGCGGGCCACGGGCCGCGATGCCGCGCTGATGCGGCGGCTGGCCGACAACCGGGTGCTGGAGGCGGCGGACATCGCACGCGCCAGCGAAGGTGCGATCGGCCTGCTGCGCGAATGGTGCAAGGCCGGGTGGCTACACCCGCGAACAGGAGCCTGATGATGGTTGACGACAAGGATCAACAAGCGCTGCCATCCGGCCGGTTTTCCGGCCGCACGGAATTCCAGCAACTGGTGCGGGACGCGCTGGAATGCGCCGCCCGTGAAGGATGGCGCGAGCTGATCTTGTGCGATCCGGACTTTGCCGACTGGCCGCTGGGCGAGCGGGCCGTGTCCGAATCGTTGCGCGCCTGGTCGGCCGCCGGCCGCCGCTGCACGCTGCTGGCGTGCCGGTACGACCAGGTGGTGGTGCGTCACGCCCGGTTCGTGACCTGGCGCAGAGCCTGGTCGCACATCATCGATGCGCGCGCTTGCCACTCCGCGGACCTGCTCGAATTTCCGAGTGCGATCTGGACCCCGGGCTGGGCAATGCAACGGCTGGACCTGGAGCGTTGCAACGGTTATTCGGGGAAGGAGCCGGAGCGGCGGCTTGCGTTGAAGGAAAACCTGCAGGAGTGGATGGCGAAAAGCGGACCGTCGTTCGCAGCCACGACGCTGGGCCTGTGATGGCTGTCGCGCGCCCTCGCCTTCACGCAGTCCGGCATATAATGGAAGGCTGAGCAAGGAGCTCGAGTGCCTTGATCAGTTCCGTTGAGCCATCCCGGCCGACGTGACGATTTCCGGAAATTGTTCTCTCTCCCATATAAGGAAACCCAGAAATGAAAAAATCGCTTGTCCTGGCGACTCTTTTCGCAGCCGTGGCCCTCGCAGCCTGCAGCAAGACCGAAACTCCGGCTGTCGTGGTCCCGGCCCCCGCTCCCGCGGCAACCACGGTGATCGTGCCGGCTCCCGCTCCGGCCATGGCTCCCGACGCCGGCGCTGCTGCCGCTGCCGGTGCCGCCAACAACGCTGCCGCCTCCGCCAATAATGCCGCCGGTGCCGCGAATGCGTCCGCTGGCTCTGCCGACAGTGCTGCCAAAGCAGCCGCCGATGCAGCGTCCGCCGCCAAGAAGTAACTTTGCAAATGTTACAGAAGCCGCCTTTGGGCGGCTTTTTTACGTCTGGAGTAATGCCCGGGCGTGAATTTCTGCACGGCGACGTCCGCTGTAATTGAAACTA
>JAYUHN010000215.1:0-5181 GCA_043766965.1 Ramlibacter sp.
CCGAACGTCAGCCGGCCGCTGTGCCTGGCCGCCGCCCTGGAAGCCGGCAGCGGCCGGTCGGTCCAGGGCGTGCCCCTTTACACCCGCGACATCAAACCCGAAGGCGCCACATTGCGCGTGCTGGTGATGGGGGCAATCCACGGCGACGAGCTGTCGTCCGGCGCGCTCGCGCTGCACTGGATCTCGCTCGCCAAAGAGCCGGTCCAGATGCCGCAACCGGTGCATTGGCGCTTTGTTCCGGTACTCAATCCGGATGGGGTGCTGTCCCGGCCGCCGCGCCGGGTCAACGCCAACGGCGTCGACCTGAACCGCAACTTCCCGACGCCGAACTGGGAGCGCGACGCGGCGGTGTACTGGAAGCAGCGCACCGGCAAGGACCCGCGCCGCTGGCCGGGGCCGCGTCCGCTGTCGGAGCCCGAGACCCGCTTCCTGCACGAGCAGATGCAGACTTTCAAGCCGCACCTCATCGTGGCGATCCACGCGCCGTATGGCGTGCTCGACTTCGACGGGCCCTCGGCGCCGCCATCGAAGCTCGGGCGCCTGTACCTGGACCAGGTCGGCATTTTCCCCGGGTCGCTCGGCAACTACGGCGGCGTCCACAAGGGGGTGCCGGTGGTCACGATCGAATTGCCGAATTCGATGCGCACCCCCCTGGACGCCGAGACCCGCCAGATGTGGCTCGACCTGCTGCGGTGGATGAGCGAGAAATCGGCCGGCGGGGTCGCCGGCCTGGCGCGCTGAGGGCCGCCGCGCTGCATGACGCGGAAAAATCGGCCAGACTTGGGCCATGAACATTCCCGCCATGCAAGACACAGTCATTTCGCCGGACATTTCGACCCGCTTCGGCAGCGGCCACGCGGTCAAGCGGATCGAGGACGAGGGCCTGCTCAAGGGACTTGGTCAGTTCACCGATGATCTCGCGCCCGCCGGCCAACTCCAGGCCAGCTTCGTGCGTTCGCCTTACCCGCACGCCAGGATCGTTTCGATCGACACCGGCCCTGCCAAAGCGATGCCCGGCGTGCTGGGCGTATTTACCGGCGCCGAGCTGGTCGCGGCCGGTGTCAAGCCGATTCCCGGCAGCAAGGACTTCAAGCGCGCCGGTGGGGCGCCGGGCGCGACGCCGCCGCGCCGGCCGCTCGCGCACGAACGGGTGCGTTTCGTCGGTGAACCGGTGGTGCTGGTCGTGGCCGAGACCCTGCAGCAAGCGCGCGACGCCGGCGAAGCGGTCGTCATCGACTACGAGGAGCTTGCCAGCGTGGTCGATCTGAACCAGGCCGTTGGCGGCGGTGCGGTCGCCCTGTGCGAAGAGGCGCCAGACAACATCGCGGCCGAGATGCGGCACGGCAAGGAAGCGGCGACAACGGATGCCTTTGCGCGCGCCGCGCATGTGGTGTCGCTGTCGGTGGTCAACCAGCGCGTCGTCGCGTTCACCATCGAGCCGCGCTCGGTGCTGGCCTGGGTCGCGGAAGACGGGCGGCTGACGCTGCGCATGAGTACCCAGATGCCGTCCGGCGTGAAGAACGCGCTGTGCAACGACGTGCTGGGACTGGCGGCCGATCGGGTCCGTGTGACCGTGGGCGACGTCGGCGGCGGCTTCGGCATGAAGACCGGCATCTACCCGGAAGATGCGGCGGTGGCCTGGTGCGCTCTGCGCTTGCGGCGGCCGATCAAGTGGGTGGCCGACCGCAGCGAGGAATTCGTTGCGGCCACCCATGGGCGGGATGTGCAGACCGGCGCCGAACTGGCGCTCGCGGGGGACGGAAAAATCCTCGCGCTGCGGCTGCGCGGACTGGCCAACGTTGGTGCTTACGCCACCGGCACCGCGGTGGCGATCCAGTTGCTGATCGGCCCCTGGGTGCAGACCAGCGTCTACGACATCCCGTTGATCGACTTCCATTTCAAGGCGGTCCTCACCAACACAGCTCCCACCGGCGCCTACCGCGGCGCGGGCCGGCCCGAGGCCATCTTCGTGATGGAGCGCTTGATGGACGAGGCGGCGCGCCAGAGCGGCATCGATCGCATCGCGATGCGCCGGCGCAACTTCATCCGTCCCGAGCAGATGCCCTACACCAATCCGATGGGCCAGGTTTACGACAGCGGCCGCTTCGAGCACGTGATGGACCAGGGCCTGAAGCTCGCCGACTGGAACGGCTTTGCCGCGCGCGCGCAGGCCAGCAAGACGCGCGGGCGCGTGCGCGGTCAGGGCATCTCCACTTTCCTGGAATGGACCGGCGGAAACGTGCTGCAGGAAAGGGTCACCGTGGCTGTGCGTGGCGACGGCATCGTCGAAGTGTTTTCGGCCGTCAACGCGATGGGGCAGGGGATCGCCACCACCCTGGCACAGCTGATGGTGGACGTGTTCGAGGTGCCGATGAACCAGGTGCGGGTGGTGCTGGGCGACACCGATCGGGGCGACGGCTTCGGCAGCGCGGGCTCGCGCTCGCTGTTCGCCGGCGGCTCGGCGCTGACCATCGGCGCCGGCAAGGCGCTCGACCAGGGCCGGCAGCTCGCCGCCGGCGAGCTCGAAGCCGCGGCCGAGGATCTCGACTACGCAGCCGGTCGCTTCATGGTCAAGGGCACGGACGTCGGTATCGGCCTGTTCGAACTGGCGCAAAAGCAGCCCGAGGGCCGGATCTTCGTGGAGAGCACGTCGTCGGTCTCTGGGCCGAGCTGGCCCAACGGCTGCCACATCAGCGAGATCGAACTGGATCCCGCCACCGGCGAAATCGAGGTGGTTGCCTACAGCAGCGTCAACGATGTCGGCCGGGTGGTGAATCCGATGATCGTGCGCGGCCAGCTCGATGGCGGCGCGGTGCAGGGAATCGGGCAGGCACTGTGCGAACACATGATGTACGACCGGGACACCGGCCAGCCGATCACCGGCAGCCTGATGGACTACTGCGCGCCGCGCGCCGACGTCGTCGCTTGCGAGTTCGTCACCGAGATGGACCTGTCGACGCCGTGCAGGAACAACCCGCTCGGGGTCAAGGGCGTGGGCGAACTCGGGACCATCGGCGCGGCGCCCAGCGTCGTGAACGCGGTGGCGGATGCCGTCGCACGGGCCGGTCGCGCCGACCGTTCACCCCGGCTTCAGATGCCGCTGACGCCGTTGCGCGTGTGGGAAGCACTGCAATAAGCCAACGGCCAGCGTCAGAAGCTCTGGCCCAGGGTCTCGCGCAGGGCCTGGCCCTTCTCCGCGTTGTATTCGCCTTCGACCCGCGCCAGCACCTGGCCGTCGCGGCCGACGACAAGCACCCACGCATGGCTGGAGCCCGACAGGCCGGCCGCGCGCATGAACTCATCGCGGTTGGTGAAGACCGGCACCAGCCGCGCATGGTCGGCTTCCGCGCTGTGGCGGGCCAGCATCCGGCGCTCGATGTCGGTGCGGGCGCTCTCGCTGCCGGGGTCGTCCAGGACGGGCATCTTCAGCCATGCGATCGCGTTGGTCTCGCGCAGCTGCAAGCCGGTGATCCAGGTCTCGATTTCGGCGCGATGGCCCCGTTCGAACGCAATCAAAGCCAGGGTGCGGCCGGCGGGCAGGCCCTGCGGCAACGAGATCGGCTGCTGGTTGAGGCGTTTGGCGGTCATGGCCGGCAGACGGCCCATCAACGCCGACTCGCTGGGTGCAGCCAAGGCCAGCAGCAAGGCGACGGTGACCGCCGCCAGCCATGCCGCAATCTGGATCCACATTGTTTTCATGGGCGCCCTCCGCGTCGCTGACCCACAAGCAAGAAAGATGCACGGGGAGTGTCGAGCGCCACCGGTCGACGTGGTCGAATCCGTTTGTAAATGAGCCGCCGCACATGTTGGCAGACGTAACGACGCTGTTCGGCAGTGCGAAGCGCGCAATCATTGCCCTGCGTTCACGTCCAGCAGCCACTCCGGTCGGAACCCGGACTGCTCGTTCTTGACGGCGTAGCCCAGCGTGTTGGCCACCACCCGGCAGCCGCCTTGCCGGTAGTCCTGCTGGCAATGCAGGTGGCCATGGATCCAGACCTGCGCCAGCGGCAGCAGCGCATCGAGTGAATTGCAGAAGCCGGCGGTCCCCGGAGTCAGGCCGTAGCGCGGGTCAGCGCTGCGCAAGATGGGCGCGAAGTGCGTGACCACCACCGTCGCACCATCGAAGGGCTCGGCCAGCGCCTTTCGCAGCCACTGCTGGCACACCAGACCTTGCTCTCGCCAGGCTTCGGCCATGAACGGTTGACCGCGGCGGGTGGCGCCCGTCTTGCGCAGGTAGAAGTCGGCGGCGCGGAAGGCCTTGGCCCGCGCCCGCAACACCCGCGTCAGGTCGCCGTCCGCCGGCGCCAGTGCATCGAAGTCGGACCACAACGTGGTGCCGACGAAGCGAACGCCCCGCAGCACCAAGGACTCGCGTTCGAGCCAGGTGATGTCCAGCCGCTCGCAAGTTTCGCGCAGGCGCGCATGGGCCTGATCGAAATCCAGGTTGTCGTATTCGTGGTTGCCGGGAACGAACAGCACCGGCACCGGCCAGCCATTGCGGGGTGAAAAGCGCGCGAGCCCGAAATCGCTGTCGGCCAGCCGCGATCCTTCCTGGTAGGAACCGATGTCGCCCGCCAGCACCAGCAGGTCGGCGCCGGGGGCGGGCTCGACGTCGAAATGGGGATGGACCTCGAGGTGCAGGTCGGACAACAGCTGGAGCTTCACCCGCCCTATTTTCCACGGCGCGGCGGCCCGGCGGGCCAAAGGTTCAGAGCTTGACGCCCGCGGCCTTCACCGTCGGCGCGAGCTGCGCGACCTGTTCCCTGACATAGGCCGCGAACGCCGGCTGGCTGACGGGCGATGGCGTGATGCCGAGCTCCGCCATCTTCTGCTTGATCGGCGCCTGCGCCAGCACTTCGTTGCAGGCCGCGTTCAGCCGGGCCACGACATCCGGGGGCATCCGTGGCGGTCCCGACAAGCCAAAGAAGTTGTCCAGCACAAGCTTGCGGTGTCCGGCTTCGACCACGCTCGGCACGTCGGGCACCAATGGCGAGCGGTTGGCGGAAGTCACTGCCAGCGGGACTAACTGCCCGCTCTTGAAGTAGGGAACGAAGGCGGTGAGCACGTCGATGCCCACCGGGAACACGCCCGCGATCAGGTCGGTGGTCATGGGTGCACCGCCGCGGTACGGCACATGCACCATGTTCAGGCCGAGCGCCGATTTCATCAGCTCGCCGTAGA
>JAYUHN010000216.1:0-5174 GCA_043766965.1 Ramlibacter sp.
TGTGGGGCATCATGCATGCGTTTGTGGGCCTTTCCAACATGCAGCAGGTGACGCTGGCCACCGTGGCGCCGGGCATTGCCGAGGCCCTGGTGGCCACCGCCATAGGCCTGTTTGCCGCCATCCCGGCAGTCATCGCCTACAACCGCTTCGCGCGCGACATCGACCGCATCGCCATCCAGCTGGAAACCTTCATCGAAGAGTTCAGCAACATCTTGCAGCGCAACGCCGGCCAGACCGGCCCCACCACCACGGTGGCCGGCGCCGGAAGCCGCTGATGCCCGCCATGCAAAGCCGAGGCGAGACCAACTGATGCCCGCCATGCAAAGCCGAGGCGGGCGGGGCCGCCGCCGCTCCATGAACGAAATCAACATGGTGCCCTTCATCGACGTGATGCTGGTGCTGCTGATCATCTTCATGGTCACCGCGCCCCTCATCGCCCCGAGCATGATCAACCTGCCCAGCGTCGGCAAGGGTCGCCAGCCACCGAAGCAGGTGATCGAGATCCTGATCCGCAAGGACGAGTCGCTCGAATTCAGGCAGGACGGCAAGTCTTCGCCGATCTCGCTGGCACAGGTGGCCGCTTCCGCGCGCAAGGCCCAGGCTGGTGCCGCCGACGGCGACTCCGCCGTCGTCATCAGCGCTGATCGCAGTGTCCGCTACGAAACGGTGGTCAAGGTGATGGATACGCTGCAGCGCGCCGGCGTCAAACGGGTGGGACTGTCGGTGCAGCTCTCGAAGTAGCACATCCGGCCATGCCTGCCAGCGCCGACCGCCTTCAGTTCGCCCCGCCGCCGCCCCCGGGCATGGTGCGGGCCTTCGGCTTCGCCGTCATCGCGCACCTGCTCCTGATGCTGGCGCTGACCTGGGGCATCAACTGGAAGCGCGATCCGGTGCTGCTCTCGGTCGACGCCGAGCTGTGGTCCAGCGTGCCGCAGGAGGCGGCGCCCAAGCTGGTCGAAGTCGCGCCCCCGTCACCTCCACCTCCCCTGCCCGTGCCCACCCCGGCACCAGCTCCCCCCGTCGAAACGGTGAAGCCGGCGCCCTTGCCGGACCCCCCCACGCCGGTCGATATCGCCGTCGAACGCGCAAAAGAAAAGAAGGCGGAGGACCGCCGCAAGCAAGTGGCGCTGGAGCGGGAAAAGAAGCGGGAGGCGCAGAAGGAACTGGCCGCGCAAAAGAAGCTGGCGGCCGAGAAGGAGCTGGAAGCGCGCCGCAAACTCGAAGCACAGCAACAGGCACAGCTCGCGAAAGCCAGGCAGGCAGATGACCGGCTGAAGCAGGAATCAGCAAAGAAAACCCGTCAGGTGGAGGACGCCCGCCGCATGGAAGCGCAGCGGGAGGACAACCTGAAGCGGATGCAGGGCCTGGCGGGTGCGACGGGCGGGCAGGAGTCCAAAGGCGGCGCCCTGCGTTCATCCGGGCCGTCCGCCGGCTATGCCGGCCGGGTGGCGGCCCGTGTCAAGCCGAACATCGTTTTTGGGGAAGATATCGCCGGCAATCCACGGGCCGAGGTTGAGGTGCGAACATCGCCCGATGGCACGATCATCGGCCAGCGGATCGTGAAGTCCAGCGGTGTCCGCAGCTGGGACGACGCAGTCCTCAAAGCCGTCATCAAGACCGAAATGTTGCCGCGCGACGTCGACGGGCGCGTGCCGCCTTCGTTCATCATCGACTTCCGGCCGAAGGATTAGATGGATTCACTGGATAATCTGGGTAGAGCTGCGTGGACAGGCCAAGCCCGCTATTCTGTCGGGACTGCGACAGTCCGTTTCATTCCAGGAAATCCAGATGACCCAGCAACCCAGGTTCGAGCTTTTCAGCTATTGGCGCACCTCGGCCACGTACCGTGTCCGCGTCGCGTTCAACCTCAAAGGTGTGCCGCGGCAGGAACGCAATGTCGATATCGACGAGGGTGAACATCGCGGCGAAGCGTTTTTGAAGATCAACCCGATGGGCGCGATCCCGGCACTGATCGACCGCCAGGCCGGCAGCAGCGTCGAACCGCTGACGCAGTCACTGGCGATCCTCGAATTTCTGGACGAAACCTATCCCTCACCCGCTCTGTTGCCCGCTGACCCGCACGGCCGCGCGCGGGTCCGCTCGATCGCGGCGATGTGCGCCGCCGACACCCATCCGCTGATCACGCCGCGCGTGAAGAAATATTTGACCAGTGCCGGCAAATTCGACGACGCCGCATGGCGCGCCTGGCAGATCCACTGGTTCACTACCGGACTGCGGGCCGTGGAACAGCGGCTGGCGAACGACGCGGCCACCGGTGCCTATTGCCACGGCGACTCGGTGACGATGGCCGACATCTGCCTGGCCAGCGTGATCGTGGTGATGCGGCTGTTCAAGATCGAGGTGACGGAGATTCCTACAGTCGACCGCATCATGGCCGCGTGCGAAAAGCTCGACGCCTTCACGCAGGCCGAGCCGCGCCGCCAGGCCGGCGCGCCCGCGGCATAAGGGCGCGACATCAGGGCGCGAGGCGCGGTGGTCAGCGCCGGAGGCCGGCCATGTCCACCACGAAGCGGTACTTGACGTCGCTCTTCAGCATCCGCTCGTAGGCGGTCTCGATCTGGTCCATCCGGATCATCTCGACGTCTGAAACCAGGCCATGGGTGGCGCAGAAGTCGAGCATCTCCTGGGTCTCGCGAATACCGCCGATCAGCGATCCGGCGAGGCGCCGGCGCTTCATGATCAGGTTGAACACGCCCGGTGACGGGTGCGGCGTGGCCGGCGCGCCGACCAGGGTCATGGTGCCGTCGAGTTTCAGCAGCACCATGAAAGAGTCCAGGTTGTGCGGCGCCGCCACCGTGTTCAGGATGAAGTCGAACGTGCCCGTGTGTGCGGCCATTTCAGCGCGGTTTTTCGACACGACCACCTCCTTCGCACCCAGGCGCAGCGCGTCGTCGCGCTTGCCGGCGGACGTCGTGAACAACACCACGTGCGCACCCATTGCAGCGGCGATCTTCACGCCCATGTGACCGAGGCCGCCGAGCCCGACGATGCCCACCTTGTGGCCGGGACCGACCTTCCACTGTCGCAGCGGTGAATAGGTGGTGATGCCGGCGCACAGAAGGGGCGCAACGGATGCCAGTTCCCCCTGCCGATGCGAAATGCGCAACACGAACGATTCGCGCACCACCATATGGCTGGAATAGCCGCCGTAAGTGTTGGCGCCGGTGCCCTGCTCGGGTCCGTTGTAGGTGCCGGTAAAACCGTTCTCGCAATACTGCTCCAGTCCTTCCGCGCAGGGGGCGCAGTGCTGGCAGCTGTCGACCATGCAGCCGACGCCGACGATGTCGCCGACCTTGAACTTCGACACCAGATCGCCCACCGCGGTCACCCGACCGACGATTTCATGGCCGGGAACCGATGGGTACACCGTGCCGCCCCACTCGTTGCGTGCGGTGTGCAGATCGGAATGGCAGACTCCGCAAAACAGGATGTCGAGCGCAACATCCCGCTCGCCCGGAGCACGGCGCTGGAACGAGAAGGGAGCCAGGGGGGCGGTGGGCGAGGTCGCGGCGTAGCCAGATGCTTGGGTCATGGAATGAGAGAAAAAGGAAAGACGCCGGATGCTACGGGTAAACCCATGCGGCCGCAGCCGGGTGCATCACTTCTACCGCCGCGCAGGGGTATTTGGCTGCTGCGCGCAGTCGACTGTAGACGTCAGGCCGCGTCGTAGATCACTTGGGCCCGGCCCTGGTCGGCCTGTGCCGACCAGCTGGCCAGCGCGGCGTCGCTGGGAAAGAACTTCGCTTCCTCACCGAGCTGCACTTCGGCGACGGCATCGTCGCGGCGCAGCTCGAGCCGCACATTGAGGCCACGGACCAGCTCGCCCTGCTCCGACAGCTCGCGCCGGGGCGGAAAATCCTTCACCAGCCGCTGGATATCGGGCGCATGCCCGTTGACCGAGACGCGCAGGAATTTGCCGAAGCGGCAGCGCGCCGTGGCGAGGTCCCAGACCTGGTTCACGGTCAGTTGCAGGCCGCCCGAAAACCGGTCCGGCTGCAGCTTGCCCATGACGATGACCAGTTCGTCCTCCTTCAGCAGGTTGCGGTTGGCGTTGATCAGGGCCTCGTCGGCGCGGGCGTCGATGCTGCCCGACTTGTCGTCGAGCTTGAACAGCGCCAGCTTGCCGCGCTGGCCGTTGATCACGCGGAAATCGCTGACGATGCCGGCCAGCAGTTGCGGCTCGCGGGAGTCGATCAGCTCGTCGATCCGGCGCCGCGCGAAGCGCCGCACTTCCAGCGCGACCTCGTCGAACAGGTGGCCGGACAGATAGAAGCCGACCGCGGTCTTCTCCAGGGTCAGGCGCTCCTTCACGCCCCAGGTCATGGCCTCCACCAGCGCCGGTTCCTGGGTGCTGGCGGCGTGCATGACTTCACCCTCCAGGCCCAGGTCGAACAGCCCGCCCTGGTTTGCATTGGCCTCCCTGGCGCTCGCGAAGTCGAACGCGCGATCCACCGACGCCACCAGGGCCGCGCGGTTAAGGTGCAGCGAGTCGAAGGCGCCCGCCTTGATCAGGGCTTCGACCGCCCGCTTGTTGATGCGCCCCCGGTCGACCCGGACACAGAAGTCAAACAGGCTGGTGAATGGCCCACCCGCTTCGCGCGCCTTCACGATGGCATCGATGGCCTGCTGGCCGGTGCCTTTCACCGCGCCGAGTCCGTAGCGGATCACCTTGTCCGAGATCGGCTCGAACCGGCAGACACCCCGATTGACGTCGGGCGGTTCGAACGCCAGGCCGAAGTTCTTCTGGGCGTCGTCGAACAGCACCTTCAGCTTGTCGGTGTCGTCCATCTCCACCGTCATGTTGGCGCAAAAAAACTCCGCCGTGTAGTGGACCTTCAGCCAGCCCGTGTGGTACGCGAGCAGCGAGTAGGCGGCGGCATGCGACTTGTTGAAGCCGTAGCCGGCGAACTTCTCCATCAGGTCGAACACTTCATCGGCCTTGGCCTGGGCAATACCCTGGCGCGCCGAGCCGTCGCGGAAGGCCTCGCGCTGCTGCGCCATTTCCTCGGCCTTCTTCTTGCCCATGGCGCGGCGCAGCAGGTCTGCCGCACCGAGCGAAAAGCCGGCCAGCACCTGCGCGGCCTGCATCACCTGCTCCTGGTAGACCATGATGCCGTAGGTTTCACTCAGCACGCTGGCCAGCAGCGGGTGCG
>JAYUHN010000217.1:0-5159 GCA_043766965.1 Ramlibacter sp.
CCCCACAATCTCGATCGCCTGCTGCGCCGCCATCCGCTGAAGTGCCCGGCGGCTTTCATCGGCGGGCGCGGGTCGCAGGAAACGATACGGGTGGGCATGGCGATGACCGAGCAGGTGACAAAAGGGCGCGTGATGATGCTCGATGGCAGTCACCTGTTTCCGATGGAAAAGCCGATCGCCACCGCCGCCGCGATCGAAGCGGCGCTGCGCGGTTACGACTTCGGGCCGGCATGACGTTGGCCAGCCGCCACGACCACGGTTGACATCCATGCTGCATTGCAGCATTCTAGGTTTGTGTCCTACATACCGATGGCGCGTAAACACCGACAGTGAGTCGCATGCCCATACCAAATTTCATGCCTATATCGCACCGTGGGCCGCCGTTGGCCCTGCTGCTCGCCGAGCCGTTCCGGGCCATGTTCGACTCCATCGCGTCGCACGTTTCCGTGCATCCGGCTTCACTCGGTGACGGCCACCCGGTCCTGGTCTATCCAGGTCTTGGCGCGGGATCGATGACAACCTCCCAACTGCGCAGCTTCCTGACCCGCGCGGGCTTCCATGTCAGCGACTGGGGCGGCGGCGTCAACATCGGGCACGAAGGGGACTTCGATGAGTGGCTGGACGACCTGGTGCGCACCGTGCACCAATTGCAGGCGCAACGCGACGGCCGCAAGGTGAGCCTGGTCGGCTGGAGCCTGGGCGGGATCTTCGCGCGCGAAATCGCCAAGCGCGCGCCGGATGCCGTGCGCATGGTCATCACGCTAGGGACGCCGTTCGCATCGCGGGCCGGCATCAGCAAGGCCGGCACCTTGTACCAGTCGTTGAACGCCGACGGTTCACAGCCGGGCGCAACGCTCGCAGCACGCCTGCGCCAGAGTCCGCCGGTACCCACCACGTCGATCTACAGCAAGAGCGATGGCATCGTCGACTGGCGCGGCTGCATTGAAAAGCGCTCGGCCCTGACCGAGAACATCGAGGTCGATGCCAGCCATCTCGGCATGGTGAACCATCCGGCCGTGCTCCGCATCCTGGCGGAGCGGCTGGCGCAGCCGGAGGGCGGCTGGCGGGCGCTCGATGGCGGCCTCAGGGCGCCGACGGAGTAACCTGCCGCAGCGCGGCTTCCATGGCCGGCACGTCGAAGGGTTTGAGCAGCGAGCACGCCCGCCCGGGCAACCGGCATTATTTCCTACCGCGTGCCCCGGTGCTGCCGGAAGGGCAAGATCAACCGCGCCACTGCACCACCCCGGTCCATGCCGTCACCAGCACCACGATGCCGAACGCGATCCGGTACCACGCGAACGGCGCAAAGCTGTGGGTGGAGATGTAACGCAGGAGCCAGCGCACGCACAGCCAGGCACTGATGAAGGAGAACACCAGGCCGACCACGAACATCGGCAGGTCGGCCGCGCTGAGCAGGGCCCGCTCCTTGTACAGGCTGTAGACCGCCGCGCCAACCAGGGTAGGCATTGCCAGGAAGAAGGAAAACTCGGTCGCCGCCTTGCGTGACAGCCCCAGCAGCATGCCGCCGATGATGGTCGCCCCGCTGCGACTGGTACCCGGGATCATGCCCAGGCACTGAACGAAGCCGACTTTGAGCGCATCCGCCATGCTCATGTCGTCCACGGACTGGACCCGTACCTTGCGTTCGGCATCCGGCCGCCGTTCCACCCACAGGATGACCAGCGCGCCGACGATGAACGAGGTCGCCACCACCCCCGGGTTGAACAGGTAAGCCTTGATCGTCTTGTACGCCAGCAGGCCGATGACAGCCGCGGGCAGAAAACCGACGAAGACGTTCAGGGCAAAGCGGCGAGCCTGCTGGTCGGTCGGCAAGGCGACCAGCGTCTCGCGGATCTTTTGCCAGTACACGATGATCACGGCCAGAATCGCGCCGGTCTGGATCGCGATGTCGAACACCTTGGCCTTTTCGTCGTCGAAGCCCAGCAGCGAGCCCGCGAGGATGAGGTGGCCGGTGCTCGACACCGGCAGGAATTCGGTGAGTCCTTCCACCACGCCCATGATGGCGGCTTTGACCAGCAGTTCGACGTCCACGCGTTCTCCTTGAAAGTCGCGCATTATCGCTGGCCTCCCCGCCTGTCGCGCTTGACGCGCACCTGCCCCGTGCTAGCCTCAATCAGACTGCCATGACAGCGCCGACCCCCGAGCCGCCCAGCCGCCAGCGCGATCGCGACGATCCGCTGGCAAGCCTGCTGGAGGCCGCGGCCGGCGGCGATGCGGCTGCGTTTGAGCGCTTCTACGACGCGACGGTGATCGACGCGCTTGCGGTGGTTCGTCAGGAAACCCCGGACCGGGTCGAGGACGTGCTGACCGAGTGCTACCTGCACGCGTGGCGTTGCGCCTTCCAGTTTGATTCATCGCGCGCCAGCGCACTCAGCTGGCTGCTCGAGGTGGTGCGCCTGTGCGCGCGCCGGGCTGGCAGCACGGCGGAGGCGTCAGGATGAAGGCTGCCGGCATCGAGGCACTGATGAAACGCGTCCGCATCCGACTGATGCGGCAGATTGCCGCTGAATCGACCGGACACCACATCTTCGTGGAGCCGGCGTCGGGCAGTTGGGAACCATTCCTGCCCGGAATCGACCGGAAGGTGCTGCATCAGGAGCGCGACGTGATGTCGTACCTGCTGAAGTTCGGGCCGGGCGCCGTCCTGCCGGCGCACCGCCATCCGGTCGACGAGGAATGCCTGGTGCTGGAAGGATCGGTGCGGATCGGGCCGCTGGTTCTGCCGTCCGGCAGCTTCCACAAGGTGCGGCGCAACATGCTGGACGCCGACACCTCAAGCGACGACGGCGCCGTCATCTACCTGCGCGGCGCCCCGCCCCGGCTCGAAGACGTGATCTGAGCCCGCGACCGCGCCGCATGGCGCCGGGGGTGCGTGGTTCACCCACGCCGGTCTGCATTTCACCCCGGCTTTTCTGCATTTCGTCCCAACGCCATGGCGGCGGCGCGGCCCGGGCGGCACATTCACGCCATCGACAGCCCGCCAAACACCGCCATGCAACTCACACCCATCATCGCCGTCCACATGACCGCCGCCATCGGCGCTGTCGCGACCGGGCCGGTGGCACTGTGGGCCCGCAAGGGGCACGTCCAGCGGCCGCGCCTGCATCGCGCCTTCGGCTATGCGTGGGTGACGCTGATGATCGTCACCGCGGTTTCAGCCCTCTTCATCCGCGACCGGGCCTTGCCTAACCTGAACGGCTTCACGCCGATCCACCTGCTGATCCCCGTCACGCTGTTCGGCATCGCAGGCGCTTTCTGGTACCTCGCCCGGGGCAACATCGCCGGCCATCGCCGCTTGATGCAGAGGCTGTACATCGGAGCCTGCCTGGTCGCGGGCGCGTTCACGCTGCTGCCGCAACGCTATCTCGGTCACCTGCTCTGGTCGCAGTTCGGCCTCGCCTGATCCCCAACCGTCACACCATTTCCAGGAGAACTCCCCATGCTGTTCCAGCTCATCGCGCAGAAGCCGCAAATGCTCGGCCCCATCGTTTCCAATACGCCGGTCTGGGTCTGGGGCCTCCTTGCCGGCTTGCTGGCGCTCGGCCTCAGTCAGGTGCGCGACCGCAGCGTCGGACTGCGCCGCGTGACCGTCATGCCGCTGGCAATGATCGGCCTGTCGTTGTGGGGGACGGTGTCGGTCCTTTCCCGCTCGCCTCAATTCGTCATCGGGCTGCTGGCCTGGATCGCGGCCGCGGTGGCGACACTGGCCGTCGTCGCGTCCATGCCTGCCCCCGCCGGCACCCGCTTCGATCCGGCGGGCCGCCGCTTCGCCCTGCCTGGCAGCTGGGTGCCGCTGGGACTGATCGTCGGCATCTTCCTGACCAAGTACGCGGTCGGCGTCGACCTCGCGATGCAGCCGTCGCTGGCCCACGACAGCCACTACGCGCTGATCGTGGCCGCCTTCTACGGCGCGTTCAGCGGCACCTTCGCCGGCCGCGCGGCCCGCCTCTGGCGACTCGCGCAGCGTCCGTCCGCCATCCGATCGTCCACCACCCCCGTCATCGCCTGAAAGGACCCGCCATGAACAACGATTCCACCACCGAAACAGCCGAGATCGAGCGGCTGGCACGCCGCCGCGCCGGCGCCAAGATGGGCTGGTACATCCATGCCACCGTCTACCTCGCGGTCAACCTGATGCTGGCAGTACTGTCGTTGTCGAACGGCCGTCACTGGGCGGTGTACCCCGCATTCGGGTGGGGCCTTGGTCTGGCGATCCACGGCTTCGTCGTCTTTCTGACCACCGGTGGCAGCGGCCTGCACGAACGCCTGCTGCGGCGGGAACGCGAGCGCCTGAACCTGCAGCGCGACCCCTGGTAATTGTGCAAGGGGCCCATCAAATGAAACGCTATCTCATCGTCTGCCTGCTTTCCATCGCCGCAGCCTGGGCGCAAGCCGGAGTCGGCCTGGCCGAATTGCCCGGTCTGCAGGGGGATGGGCCGGTTACCGTCTTCTACCCATCCGCCGCCGCGGACCAGGCCGTGCAGCGCGGACCATTCACGTTGCAAGCGGCGCCGAACGCGGCCCCTCTGCGCGGCAACGGCCACCTGGTCGTGATCTCGCACGGCTCCGGCGGCGCGCCGTGGACTTACACCGACCTGGCCAGGAAGCTGGTCGACGCCGGCTTCACCGTCGCCTTCCCGGAACACCTGGGCGACAACTGGAAAGGCATGCGCGACGTCGGCTTGGTCACCTGGCGGCGCCGGCCCGGCGAGGTGTCGCACGCCATCGACAGCCTGGCGCGGGACCCGCGCTTCGCCACCAAGCTGTCGTTCGACCGCGTCGGCATGTACGGCATGTCGGCCGGCGGCCATACGGCGCTCACCTTCGCCGGCGGCCGCTGGTCGCCATCGGCATTGCGCCAGCATTGCGAGGCGCACCTGGACGACGACTTCTACAGCTGCGTCGGCCTCGCCGCCCAGCTGCGCGGCAACTTCCTGGACGGCGTCACGAAAGCCGTCTCGATCCGCGTGATCCGCTACAAGCTCACGGACACTGCCTGGTACAGCCACGACGACGCACGCGTCAAGGCGGTGGTGGCCGAGGTGCCTTTCGCCGTCGGCTTCGATCTGCAATCGCTGGCGAATCCCCGCGTGCCGCTGGGCATCGTGCAGAACGGCCAGGACAAGTGGCTGGTGCCG
>JAYUHN010000218.1:0-13557 GCA_043766965.1 Ramlibacter sp.
GCATTCGCAGCAGGAAATGACGGGCCGCGAACACGATGCGGCGCTGCTTGACACGGCCCACGCTGCCGGCCGCGCCGCCGAAATCCGGCCCGGCGCGCCGCCTGACCTCGATGAAGACCAGGGTTCCGTCGCCGTCCCGCATCACCAGGTCGATTTCGCCGCCGCCCCGGCCCGGGGTCCGATAATTGCGCGCTACCAGCCGCAGCCCGGCCGCTTGCAGGTGCGACAACGCGCGGTCCTCGGCGGCGTCGCCGGCCTGCTTGGTGGTGGCCGTCTTTCGAGGGAGATTCATGTGAGCGCGTCGTTTGCTTCAGCCCTGTCGGCCGCGCGCGAGGCCGCGGCTTCGCAGCATTATCCGCAGGGGGCCCTGTACATCGTGGCCACGCCGATCGGCAACCTTGCGGATATCAGCCTGCGGGCCCTGCACGTGCTGCAGCTGGCCGATGTCGTCGCCTGTGAAGACACCCGCCACACGCAGGCCTTGCTGCGCGCATACGGCATCGACAAGACGGCGAACCAATTGCTGGCGGTGCACCAGCACAACGAGCAGGAAGCAGCGCAGGCAGTGATCGGACGGCTGCAGCAGGGGCAGCGCGTGGCGTATGCGAGCGATGCCGGAACGCCGGCCGTCAGCGACCCTGGCGCCAGGCTCGTCGCCGCGGCGCGCGAGGCTGGATTGCGGGTGGTGCCGCTGCCCGGGGCGAGCAGCATCACGACGGTGATCAGCGTCGCCGGCGCACCCGGCGGCGACGAGAGCGGGTTTGTTTTCGCCGGTTTCCTGCCAGCCCGGCCGACTGAGCGCGATGCTGCCGTCCAGGGCCTGGCGCGGGAGACGCGGCCGGTTGTGCTGCTCGAAGCGCCGCACCGGATCGAGGCGCTGGCCCGGGCGCTGGCCGTGCTTGGCCAGCGCCCGCTGACGGTGGGACGCGAACTGACCAAGCAGTTCGAGGAGATCGTCACGATGCCCTGTGCCGTGCTGGCCGGCTGGCTTGCCGCCGAACCGCAGCGGACCCGGGGTGAATTTGCGCTGGTGTTGCATGGCGCGGCGCCGCTGCCGGCGCAAGACGACGGCTTGCGAGTGTTGCAACTGCTGCTGAAGGAACTGCCGCTGAAGGGCGCGGTGAAGCTGGCGGCGGAGATCACCGGGGCTTCCAGGAACGAGCTGTATGCCGCGGCGCTGCGCCTCAAAGGCCTGGATCCCGGCTCGTAGGCCGGGATAACAACGAAGACGGGCCGAGCCTGCCCCGAACCTGGTCCGGGGACCCGCAATCCATCGCATCAGATTGCCAGCGGATCGACATCGACGGCCCAGCGGATCAGCCCTTTTTCCCTGGTGGCCTGCAGCACCGGATGCCATGCCGCGAGGAACCGCTGCAACGCCGCGCGCGAAGCGCTTTCCACCAGCATCTGCGCTCTTTCCACGTTGGCGACGCGCTGCACCGTCATTGGCACCGGCGAATACAGCGTGACCCGGTCCGCGCCTTCCAGGGCCCCGGCAGCGGCAGCGGCGGCGGCCAGGAAAGCCTGGGCCGACTGCTGGGTGCGGGCGTCGGACCGGACCAGTGCCTGGTGGCCGAAAGGCGGCATCCCGGCCTGCGCCCGTTCAGCCAGCTGCTGCGCCGCGAAAGCGGGGTAATCGTGTTTGCGCAGGGCGCCGAACAATGGATGGCGGGGATGCCAGGTCTGGACCCACATCTCGCTGCCGCCGGACTGCCCTGCATCGCGGCCGGCGCGTCCGGCCGCCTGCATCAAAAGCCCGAACAATCGTTCCGGCGCGCGGAAATCGGATGAAAAGAGGGCGGAATCCGCGTTGAGCGCCGCCACCAGCGTGATGCGGCGGAAGTCGTGGCCCTTGGTGATCATCTGGGTGCCCACCAGCACGTCCACCTCTCCGGCATGCACCTGCGCCAGCTGCGACTCGAGCGAGCCCTTCAGGCGGGTGCTGTCGGCGTCCATGCGCACGATCCGTACCGCCTCGCCGTTGGGCCGGCGTACGCCTGCCAGCAACTCGGCCAGGTTTTCCTCCAGCCGCTCGGTCCCGCGTCCGACCGGAGCGATGTCGACGTTGCCGCACACCGGGCAGGCGCGCGGCACCCGCTCGGTATGGCCGCAGTGGTGGCAGCGCAGGGTCCGGTCGATCTTGTGGAACACCCGGAACGCGCTGCAGTTCGGGCATTCGCTCTTCCAGTCGCAGGCCGTGCAGGCCAGCACGGGCGCATAGCCGCGGCGGTTCAGGAACATGAGCGACTGTTCGCCCATGGCGATGCGGTCGCCGATCGCCGCCAGCAACTGGGGCGAGAACACGGTCTTGTGGGGCTGCAGGTTCATGTCGACCAGCCGCACGACGGGCAGCTGCGCCGCCCCCACCCGGGTCGGCATTTCCAGGATGCCGTAGCGGCCGCGGTCGCAGGCGTGCCAACTTTCCAGGGACGGCGTCGCCGACCCGAGCACGACTTTCGCGCCTTCCAGCCGGCCCCGGTACACGGCGAGGTCCCGCGCCGAATAGCGTGCGCCTTCCTGCTGCTTGTAGCTGGGGTCGTGCTCCTCGTCGACCACGATCAGCCGCAGCCGGGGGATCGACGCGAACACCGCCATCCTCGTTCCCAGCACCACCCGCGCGGCGCCGCTGTGCGCCGCCAGCCAGCTCTTGAGCCGCTGCGGATGGGTCATGCCGCTGTGCAGCGAAACGACATCGTCCGCGCCGAAGCGCGCCACGAACCGCTGCTCGAGCTGCGGCGTGAGGTTGATTTCCGGCACCATGACGAGCGCCTGGGCCTGGGGGTCCGTCGCCAGCAGTTGCCGCACCGCCTGCAGATAGACCTCGGTCTTGCCGCTGCCCGTGGCACCGAACAGCAGGAAGCACCCGGTGCCGGCCTGGAGGCGCGACAGGACGTCTTGCTGCTCGTGCGTCAACTGCACGGCCGGAGCGGGATCGACTGGCTCCGCCCGCCTCAGCGGCCGCTGCAACCGCCGCGCCAGCTGTTGCACGCTGAGGTCGCGCAGTTGCGGCGGCAAAGCGGCCAGCGCCACTTCGCCGAGACCGCGCTGGTAATAGTTTGCTGAAAATGTGACGAGCCGCCGCCAATTCGCTCCAAGCGGAGGGACAGCGTCGAGCACGGCTGAAATATTCCTGACATCGTCGGGTTCCGGGCTCTTGGTTGGGTCTGGCGCCGCGTCCCACACCACCCCGAGCACTTCACGCCGACCCAGAGGCACACGGACAAGTGTTCCGGGCGCGAGTGGAAACTCACTTCCATAGCTGAGGGGCCCGGCCAGTGAACTGTGCGCCGGCAGCGGCACGACGACTGCCAAACGGACGGGTTGTGAAAGTGACGGGTTAGCCGAGTAAGTTGACGTGGTCTGGCGAAACATCGGCTAAGTCTTTGATTTCTAAGTGGATTGATTCAGGTCCGCAATTTTTGTGGATAACTTTGTTGACAACTCGACGCGAATCGCGGCCAGCCCTTGAACGCAAAGGCTCTGGCCGGATTGCCCTCAAAAAGTGCAGAGAAATAACTTCAATGAAATCAACGGCTTGCTACCGCTATTGGTTTTGTAGCAGCTCACTGTCGGGCAGATTGCAAGGACCGCGCAGCAACACAACTTTTGTGCATAAGTCAAGCGAGGCGAAATAAATATTTGGGCTCCGTCTGCCGGGAAGGTCCTGATGCAGTTGCTCGAAAAAGTGCTCAGCCGGCGTGCAGCCGGGCCCGTTGCAAGCGCGAGTGGGTGTGCGCCATCTCCACCATCGCCGCCACATGTTCAGGTGGTGTGTGCTGGTTGATGCCGTGGCCCAGGTTGAAAATATGGGTCGGACCAGTCCCGTCACCCATGTGCGGCTGGCCGAAGCTGTCCAGCACCGCGCGCGTCTGTTCTTCGATCTGCGTCGGTGGCGCGAACAGCACGGCCGGGTCGAGATTGCCTTGAAGTGCCATGCGGTTGCCGACCAGCGCGCGTGCGTGCTTGAGGTTGACGGTCCAGTCGACCCCGAGCACTTCGCAGTCGAGCCCGCTCATGAGATCCAGCCACAAGCCACCGCCCTTGGTAAACACGATGCGTGGAATGAATGCGCCGTCTTGCCGGCGGTGCAGCTGTGCCAGCACCCGGGCGGTATAGGCCAGGCTGAATTGCTGGAAGGCACTGTCGGCCAGCACGCCGCCCCAGCTGTCGAACAGCATCACGGCTTGTGCCCCGGCCTCGATCTGCGTGTTGAGGTAGGACGCCACCGCATCCGCGTTGACTTGCAACAGGTGGTGCATCAGGTCGGGCCGGCTGTACAGCATGCTTTTGACCAAACGATAGTCGTCCGAGCCCGCGCCTTCCACCATGTAGCAGGCCAGCGTCCACGGGCTGCCGGAGAAGCCGATCAGCGGCACCCGTCCCGCCAGGGCCCGCCGAATCGAGGTCACGGCGTCGAACACATACCGCAGCTTGGCCATGTCCGGCACGGTGAGCGCCTTGACGGCGGCTTCGTCCCTGACCGGTGACGCGAACCGTGGGCCTTCTCCCAGTGCGAAGCTCAGCCCGAGCCCCATGGCGTCCGGCACCGTCAGGATGTCGGAGAACAGGATCGCCGCGTCCAGGGGATAGCGCTCCAGCGGCTGGAGCGTCACTTCGGTTGCGTAATCGACATTGGTGGCCAGTCCCATGAAACTGCCGGCACGGGCGCGGGTGGCGCGGTACTCCGGCAGATAACGGCCGGCCTGGCGCATCAGCCAGACCGGTGTATGGGGGGTCGAAAGGCGCTGGCAGGCGCGCAGGAAACTGTCGTTCTGCAGGGGCTTGAAACTCATGCCCGATTGTCGCAGGGGGTGCGGCTCGGCCGTGCGGAAAGGTCTGCGACGTGGCCACGGTCCGGGCACGCCGGTTGCCGAGAAAGGGTACCGCGCGCCGGGCAAACCGCTCGCCGGCCCGGTGGGTCTACGCCCGGTTACAGCGAGCTTTTTCAGGATGCCCGATCCTTCATCCTCCAACGACCGCACCGACATGAAAACAATCGTCATCTTCTCCCACCTTCGCTGGAATTTTGTCTATCAACGTCCGCAACACCTGCTGTCGAGGCTGGCCGGCCGGTGGCGCGTCGTCTTCATCGAGGAACCTGTGCCACGCGCCGAACGCCCGCACATGGAAAAACTGGCGCCCGCCCCGGGGGTCGAAGTCTGGCGCCCGAACGTGACCGGCGAGCACTTCGGCTTTCATGACGACCACATTCCCGCACTGCAGCGGCTGGTGGCCGATGCGATGCGCGAGCAGAAGGTGAGCGACTACTGGCTGTGGTTCTACACGCCGATGGCCTTGCCCCTCGCGGCCGGCCTGTCGCCGCGGGGTGTGGTCTACGACTGCATGGATGAGTTGACGGCGTTCAAGAATGCGCCGCGCCAGCTGGTGCAGCGGGAGAACGCCCTGTTCAAGCTCGCCGACCTGGTTTTTACCGGCGGCCCCAGCCTCTTTGAGCTCAAGCGCAGCCGCCACGCAAGCGTGCATTGCTTTGCAAGCAGCGTGGACGCGGACCATTTCGCTTCGGTGGGCGCGGACCATCCGGCGCAGGCAGCGCTGCCGTCGCCACGGCTTGGGTATTGCGGCGTCATCGACGAGCGCGTCAACATGGACATCATCAGCGCGCTGGCACAAGCGCGGCCGGATTGGCAGATCGTGATGGTCGGACCGGTAGTGAAGATCGACCCCGCCGGCCTGCCGCGCCACCCCAATATTCACTGGCTGGGCCAGCAGGGCTATGAGGACTTGCCGGCGTTCATCTGCGGCTGGGATGTGTGTCTGCTGCCCTTTGCCATCAATGACGCAACGCGCTACATCAGCCCGACCAAGATTCTCGAATACATGGCCTGCGGCCGGCCATCGGTCAGCACGCCGATCAAGGATGTGGTCGATCCGTATGGGCATGTGGTCGCGATCGCCACCGATGCCGACAGCTTCGTCGCGGCCTGCGACACCGTGCTCGCGCGCACCGAAGCTGAGCGGCAGGCCCACGCCCAGGCGCTGGCCCAGGTCGTGGCGCGCACCTCCTGGGACGCGACCGCCAAGGCGATGGCCGAGCTGATCGCGCAAGCCGACAGGCACAGCCGCGATCACGCTCTGCTGTCCCAGCCAGCCGGGACCGCTGCGCCCCGCGAGCCATTGCCGCGTATCGTCCGCAACGCGCTGGCGGCCGGAGCGTCGGATGCGCGGGTGAGCGCCGCGGGCTGACGACCGCGGACGCATTGGGGCGGCGCGGCTGGCGCCCCGCCCCGCGTGCCGACTTGGCTGGCGTCGGCCGGCCTGATATCTTCGCGTGATCCCTCCGGAGAATTTCTTTTGGATCTTGCCTACCCGCGTCCCCAACTGCACCGCGATCAATGGACCTCGCTGAACGGCATCTGGCGCTTTCGCTACGACGACCAGGGCGCGTTCACGGTGCCGCAGGACATCGAAGATTGGCCGATGCAGATCCGCGTGCCCTTTCCGCCCGAGTCGAAAGCCAGCGGCATTGGCGACCGGGGCTTTCACGACGTCTGCTGGTACCAGCGCGACTTCGACCTGAAACCGGCCGGGGACCGCGTCATCCTGCGATTCGGGGCCGTCGATTACGCCGCCCGGGTCTGGGTCAACGGCCAGCTGGCGGCAACGCATGAAGGGGGCCACACGCCGTTCTGGTCCGATATCACCCACATGCTCGATCCATCGGGCAATCAGACGGTCACGGTGCGGGCCGAGGACGATGCCGGCGACCTGACCAAGCCCCGGGGCAAGCAGGACTGGCAGCTCGAGCCGCATTCGATCTGGTATCCGCGCACCACCGGGATCTGGCAGACCGTCTGGATCGAACGCGTGCCGCGCACGTACGTGGACAAGATCCGGTGGACCCCGAAGGTGGAGGGTTACCAGATCGGCTTCGAGGCACGGCTGGGCGGCGACGCCGCCGACGACCTCGCCATCGAGATCACCCTGCGGCAGGAAAGCCGCCTGCTGGCCCAGGACCGCTACCAGGTGGTCGATGGCGAAGTGGACCGTTTCATCGTCTTGTCGGATCCAGGCATTGACGACTTCCGCAATGAGCTGCTGTGGAGCCCCGAGCGGCCGACCCTGCTGGACGCGACGATCCGGCTGCTGCGCGGCAACGAAGTGATCGACGAATTCAGCTCGTATACGGCGCTGCGTTCGGTCAACATCATGCGCGACCGTTTCATGCTCAATGGCCGGCCCTACGTGCTGCGGATGGTCCTGGACCAGGGATATTGGCCGGACACATTGCTGGCGGCGCCGAGCGACGAGGCGCTCAAACGCGACGTCGAGCTGGCCAAGGCGATGGGCTTCAACGGCGTGCGCAAGCACCAGAAGATCGAGGATCCCCGCTATCTTTACTGGGCGGACAAGCTCGGCCTGCTGGTCTGGGAGGAGATGCCGTCGGCTTATCGCTTCACCCGCACCGCGATCAAGCGCACGGTGCGGGAGTGGTCGGAGGCGATCGACCGAGACTACAGCCATCCGTGCATCATCGTCTGGGTGCCGTTCAACGAGTCCTGGGGCGTGCCGGAGCTGACGTCGCAAGGCACCCAGCGGCACGCGGTGGAGGCGCTTTACCACTTGACCAAGACGCTCGACTCGACCCGGCCGGTGATCGGCAACGACGGCTGGGAATCGAGCGCCACGGACATCATCGGCATCCACGATTACGACAACAACACCGAGCACATGCGCCAGCGCTACGGCGCCGAGATCGAACCCGAGCAGCTGTTCGACCGGCGCCGCCCCGGCGGACGGGTGCTGACGCTGGACGGCTTTCCGCATCGCGGCCAGCCGATCATGCTGACCGAATTCGGCGGGATCGCGTTTCAGACCAGGCAGAAGAGCGAGCCCGGTGTCAAGAATATCTGGGGGTACTCAAAGGCGGGTACGGCGGAAGAGTTCGCCAAGCTGTTTGAGGAATTGCTGGATTCGGTGATCCACACTGCCCTTTTCAGCGGCTTTTGCTACACCCAGTTCGCCGACACCTTCCAGGAAGCCAACGGCCTGCTCAACGCCGACCGCACGCCCAAGATTCCGCTGGAGCGCATCGCGGCCGCCACCAGTGTTTCGCGCACCTGGATCCCCGGCGGCGTGTGATGTACAGCCTGGAGCTGACCAAGCCGGATGGCCGGCGCCTGACACTGTATTCGCGCGCGCCTCTCGATCCCGGCCTGCCGGCGCCAAGTCCGTTTCCCGAGCCCCTGAACGCCGCCGCGCACCTGCGCTGGCATCCCCTGCGCGGCGAGTGGGTGACCTACGCTGCCTACCGACAGAACCGCACTTTTCTGCCGCCGCCGGAATACAACCCGCTGGCGGTCACCACCGATCCGCGCAATCCGACCGAGGTGCCGCCCGGCGCCTGGGACATCGCGGTGTTCGACAACCGGTTCCCGTCGCTCGCGGCGCCGCTTGCTGTTACAGCGCCCCCGCCCGAGCTGATCGTGCCCACGGCGCCCGCCGACGGACACTGCGAGGTGGTGGTTTTCACCCAGGATCCGAAGTCGTCGCTCGGCGCTTTGCCGTTGGACCACATCGACCTGTTGATGCAGGTGTGGGGCGACCGCACCGGCCGCCTCGGCGCGCGTGGCGACATCCAGTACGTCTTGCCGTTTGAAAACCGCGGGGCGGAAGTCGGCGTGACGCTGCACCATCCGCACGGCCAGATCTATGCGTACCCGGTCGTGCCGCCGGTGCCCGCACGGATGCAGCAGGTGGCACTGGAACAGTACCGCGCCGTTGGCCGCGGTGTGCTCGAAGACCTGATCGGCAAAGAGCGGGGCGACGGCCGCCGGATGCTCTATGAGGGACCGCATGCGGTTGCGTTCGTTCCGGTCTGCGCGCGCTATCCGTATGAAGTCTGGGTGGCGCCGACCGAGCCGGTCGAAGGCTTCGCCCAGCTCGGGAGCGCGCAGCGGGCGGACCTGGCCCGTGCCTTGAAAACCGTGCTGCTGAAGTACGACGGCCTCTGGCAGCGGCCCTTGCCGTACCTGATGGCGTGGTACCAGGCGCCGACCGATGGGGCCGTGCATCCCGAGTCGCACCTGCATGCCCAGCTTTATCCACCGTACCGCACGCGCGACCGGCTCAAGTACCTCGCCGGCACCGAGATCGCGGCCGGTTTTTTTGCGATGGACGCGCTGCCCGAGGACAAGGCGCAGGAACTGCAGCAGGTCCAGGTGTCGTTGTGACGCCCGGCTTCGAATCCGCCGACGGCGGCCATCAAGAGGCGATAGCCCAGGCGCCCGGCCGCGTCAATCTGCTCGGTGAGCACACCGACTACAACGACGGCTTCGTGCTTCCGATCGCGATTGCGCAGCAGACCCGGGTGGTAATGCGGCGAGCCCGCGGCCCCCACTTTTCGCTCCAGGCCGACGAACTGGCGCAGACCGTGCAGTTCACACTGGATCAGCCGCCGCCGGAGCACTTCGCCAGCTACGTCTTCGGCTGCCTCAAACTCGCTTCGCCGTTGGGGCGGGCGGTCCCCCCGCTGGACATCCATGTCAGCTCGGACGTGCCGATGGGCGTGGGGCTATCGTCCAGTGCGGCACTGGAAGTGGCCACCCTGCGTTGCCTGCGCCAATTGCTGCAGTTGCCGCTCGACGACGTACAGATCGCGCAGCTGGCGCAACGCGCCGAAATCGAGTTCGCAGGCGTGCGCTGCGGCATCATGGACCAGATGGCCTCCAGCCTGGCGGACACCACGCGGGCCTTGCTGCTGGACACGCGCTCGCTGGAACGCCGGTTCGTCGAACTGCCCTCCGGCAGCGCGGTGCTGGTTCTTGATTCCGGCATCGCGCGCTCGCTGGCGGCAAGCGGCTACAACCAGCGTCGAGCCGAATGCGAGCAGGCCGCGCAGCTGCTGGGCGTGTCGTCACTGCGGGACGTGCAGGACGAGCGCCGCCTTGGCGCGTTGCCGGACTTGCTGCGGCGCCGCGCGCGCCACGTGATCACCGAAAACGCGCGCGTGCTGGCGGCGGTCGGCTGTGCTTCGGCTGCTGCATTCGGTCACTTGATGAACGCGTCCCATGCCAGTTTGCGGGATGACTACGAGGTGTCGACTCCGGGTGTTGACCGGCTGGTCGCACTGCTGCAGGCCGACGCGGCGGTATTCGGCGCGCGCTTGACCGGCGCCGGGTTTGGCGGGGCTTGCGTCGCCCTGTGCCAAGCCGGCACGCTGCCGCAGGTGGCGCGGCGCGTGCTGGACCAATACGGCGCGGGCGGTGGCTCAGGAAAGCAACTCGTGCCGCCCGCGTGAGTCACGCAGCATCTTGGTACGGCATCACTTCCTGGTCAGGTGCCGGCCATCTGCCGCCGAGATCGTCGCAGTCGTCCAGGTAGCGCACCAGTCCTTCCTGCAGCGACGGCATCATGTCGCCGCGCGAACTGCCGAGCGCGGAGTAGCGCGGCCGCTGCGCGATCTGCCCGAGCGACACCGAGGGCAGGTCCAGCACCAGCTCGCCGTCCAGTCCCGCCACCTCCGCTGCCATGCGAGCCAGGCCGGCCCAACTGACTGCGCCGCGATTGGCAAGATGCCACAAGCCGCGCTCGCCATCGATCAACAGATCCAGCGACGCACGCACCAGGTCAGGCACATAGGTGGGCGATACCCACTGGTCGTGCGCGGCAGGCCAGCGCTCGCCTCGCCGCAACGCGTCGAGCGCGAGGGTGACGAAGTTGTGCCGGTCCCAGGGACCGAAAAAAGCGGCGGTCCGGATGACCAGCGCGTCCGGGGCGTGGGCCAGCACCCGGCGCTCGGCTTCGAGCTTGCCGCGGCCGTAGGCATTCAGCGGACCCGGCTGGTCGGTCTCGACGTACGGATGACGCGCGCTGCCGTCGAAGACGAGGTCGCTGGAAAAACTCAGGAGCCGGACTGCGCGGCGTGCGCAGGCTTGCGCCAGCAGCGCCGGTCCGACCACGTTTTCGCGCCATTGCCGCGGCTCATGCTCGGCGTCATCGACCCGGACGTAGCCCGCGGCGTTGATCACCGCCCACGGCTGCCATCGCTCCAGCGTCGCTTCGACCGATGCCGCGTCGGCGATGTCCATGTCGGAACGACCGAGCAGCTGGAAGGGCAGCCCACGCAACTCGCAGAAGCGCGCATAGGCCTGTCCCAGCGTTCCGGTTGCCCCGGTGATCAGCAGCGGCCGACCGGTGACCGCGTGGCTCTGCAATTCCCCATGACACGGGTATTTCAGCCGTAGTTCGCGCTGCCACCAACCCGGTCCCTCGATCACGGGATTGTCGGCCGCAGTGCCATGAGCCAGCTGATGCGCCAAAGTCGCCAGGGCCGTCGGCCGCGGTGTGCCGCTGGACACGTCCCACAGGCCGGGTTCGTAGTTGCCGGCTTGCTGCGTCAGCAGACTGTCCCAGTCGAACGCGCCGAAAGCTGCCCACGCCGTCACAGCCCTGACGTCGAGCCCTTCGGCCCGAAGCGCCTGTGCCGCGGCCCAGGCCTGGTGCAGCCAGCGCAGCTGTTCTTCCCGGCTGCAGCCAAGGTGCACTTCGGTGATCGCAACCGGCAATCCGTAGCGTCCGCATGCCTCACGCAACCGCGCCTTGAAGCCTCCGATGGCCAGGCCGTGCACCCGCGCCGCTTCGACGTCGGCATAGCGGTCACGCCGGTTGCCGCCACGCAGCTCTGGCGGATACAGGCCGACCCGATCGTCGAGGAAGCGTTCGCTGGTGACATACGAATTGACGCCGACGATTTCTGGAGGACAGGGCGCCGCCACGAGGTCGAGCAGTTCCTGTTCGCCGGCGCCGAACTTGCGCAGGTACTTCCACAGCCGATGGAGGGGATCGACCCGCCCGGTCAACAGGTCGAACGACAACCAGCGCCGTTCGTTCTCGAAACTGGCCTGGTATCGCAGGCGAGCGCAGCTGTGGACATAGCCCAGGTCGTCGGTCTGGACCAGCTGGGCCCCGGGATTGATCTCCCGGATGGCGCGCATGGCCAGCACCGTGGCACGGACCTGGTGCAGCAGCGCCCGCACAAAGCTGGCGTCGTCGTGGCGGTGCGGATACCACAGGCCGTACAGGCCGCTGAAGCGGGCGGTTGTCACCGGTTCATTGACAGGCGTGTACGCCGCGAGCTCCGGATACCGGGTGGCAACGCTGCGCGCGTAATCGGCCAGCAGCTGTGGGAATGCGGGGTCGAGCAGGTTGGTGTAGGCCGGTCCGCCGCCGTGGTGCACGAGGCCGGCGATCGGCTCGACGCCGAGCAGCCGCAAGCGGGCCAGCCGTTCATCAGCCCACTTCCAATCGCATTCGCCCGGACGTTCCGTCGCCGTGCGTTCCCACAGCAGTGGAAACCGCATGCGCTTGATGCCCAGCCCCGCCATCAGGTCCAGGTCAGCCAGCCGGTCGGCGAAACCACTGGCTTGCAACTGGTCGTTGAAGCGGTCGCGAACCCGGTTGACCGTGCACTCCGGCCCGGCCCAGAGCTCGAGTGAACTCATGGACTTTCTGCCGCCGCGCGGGCGGACTGCAATGAACCGGCTTCCGGCGCCGTCACACGGCGCTGCTGCAGGCGCTTGAAAGCCGCCAGCGCCTGCCCGACCACCTGGTCCATGTTGTAGTACTTGTAAGTCGCCAGCCGCCCGACGAACGTGACGTTCTCCATCGCGTCCGCCTCCGCCTCGTACAGCTTGTAAAGTGCCGCGTTCTCGGGCCGGGGCACCGGGTAGTACGGATCACCCTCGGCGCACGGGTACTCGTACACCACCGAGGTGCTCGGATGCTTCTGGCCGGTGATGTGCTTGAACTCGGAAATGCGCGTGTAGCCGTAGTCGTTCGGATAGTTCACCGTGCCGACCGGCTGGAAGGTTTCCTGCGCCACCGTGACATGCTTGAACTGCAGGCTGCGGTAGGGAAGCCTGCCATGCTTGAAGTTGAAGAACGCGTCGACCGGCCCGCTGTAGATCATGTGCTTCCACGGCAGCAGATCCACCACTTCGCGATAGTCGGTGTTGAGCATCACCTTGATGTTGGGGTGGTCCAGCATCTTCTCGAACATGCGGGTGTAGCCGTGCAGCGGCATGGCCTGGAAGGTGTCGGCGAAATACCGGTCATCCCGGTTGGTGCGGGTCGGCACGCGGGCGGTGACGCTCGCATCGAGCTCCGACGGGTCCATGCCCCATTGCTTGCGGGTGTAGCCGCGGAAGAACTTGTTGTACAGCTCCCGCCCCACCTTGTTGACGACGACGTCCTCCGACGTCTTGATTTCGTCCTTCTTCTCGGCGACGGATGCGAAGAATTCCTCCACCTGGAACGACGTGAGGTTCAAGCCGTACAGCTTGTTCACCGTATCCAGGTTGATCGGAATCGGCAGCAGCTGCCCATCGACGCTCCCCAGCACGCGGTGCTGGTAAGGCCGCCATTCGGTGAAGCGCGAAAGGTACTCGAAGATGTCCGGCGAATTGGTGTGGAAAATGTGCGGTCCATAGGGATGGATGAGCACCCCGGCGTCGTCGTACCGGTCGTAGGCGTTGCCGCCGATGTGGGGACGCTTTTCGACGATCACGACTCTTTGGCCTTGACTGGCCAGCCGCTCCG
>JAYUHN010000219.1:0-1883 GCA_043766965.1 Ramlibacter sp.
CATCGCGGTCGACCGCGCGGTACAAGTACTTCCACGCGGCCAGGATCGGCACGATCTTGATCGTCCAGCGATGAATCGTGGCGTGATCAACGAACACACCGCGCTCTTGCATCATCTCTTCGTCCTGGCGTCAAAACCGGAGGGCGAACTTCCCCGCGCAGGCTTACTTATTGCGACAGAACCCCGTGCGCCCACGCCCCGTCAATCGTCTACGAATCGACATGCCGCAATGATCCAGACCGAGACCGAGACCGAGACCCAGATGAGCACCGGCATGCGCTCCGTCGGCCTTTCGCGGCAAACGGTCATGGCTGGCAGCGCCGGCCGCCTCGCCACCCTGCTGTTTCTGCTGCTCGCCCTCGTCGTCCTGGCGTCCGGCTGTGCAGCGCAGTCGAATCCCGGCGCATTGCCGGCGGCCGATGCGCAGGCGACGATGCATCGCGTCCACGTCGTGCGTCACGGCTGGCACAGCGGCATCGTCGTGCGCGCCGCTGACGTGCCCATGCAGGCCTGGCCGGCGCGGCGCGAGTTCGCCGACGCCGAGTATCTCGAGGTGGGCTGGGGCGACCGGGCGTATTACCAGGCACCCGCTCCGTCGGCGTGGCTCGGCCTGCGCGCGCTGCTGTGGCCGACTGCGGGCGTGCTGCACATGGTGGCCTTCAGCGGCCCGGTCGAGCGCTACTTCGCGTCCGCCGAGATCGTCGCACTGCAGGTCACGCCGCAGGGTCTCGCGCGGCTGGTCGCTGCCGTCTCGGTCAGCCACGAACTGGACGCCGCCGGTCGGCCGATCTCTTTTGGACCGGGGCTGTACGGCACCAGTCGCTTCTACGCGTCGAACGAAGCATTTCATCTGTTCGCGACCTGCAATGTGTGGGTCGCCGCCATGCTGCGCGAAGCCGGCGTGCCGCTCATTCCGACGCTGTCGCCGACCTCGGGCGCGCTGTTTGCGCAGCTTCGCCGCCACGGCCAGGTGATCAGGCCGGCGCCGTGAAGCACAGACCAGGTTATTGCTCCCGTTGGCTTAGCGCCCAGCCAGTAAGCCCCGCCTTCAACTAGGGCTGGGCCACCTGAACCCGTGTTGAGTTGTCCCATGATCGCACTGCCATCGCTGCCGACCATGATGGCGACGCTTTGCCGCCTGGCGGGCACGATTCGCGAACTCGCCGGGCTGAAACTCGCGGATGCGCTCAAACATTGAACCTTCGGAAACTGACCATGAACCCTGAACAGCAGAAATCCATACTCGCCATCGCCCTATTTGCCGCCTTCGCCGACGGTGCCAAACACGACCGCGAGCGCGAAGACATCCGCCGCATCGCCGAATCCCTGGCCACGGATGCCCGCGCGCCCGATCTGGCTCGGCTCTACCAGGACGTGCTGCTCAAGCGGTTCAGCCTGGAAGCAGCCGCTGACGCGCTGCGCGACCCCGGCGAGCGCCAATTGGCGTATGAAATGGCAGTCTGCGTGTGCGATGCCGATGGTCGTCAGAGTGAGGTCGAGCGCCGCTTTCTGGACCAGCTCAAAGCCCTGCTGAAACTCGATGACGGGCAGGTCGAGGCCTTCGAGCGCGAGGCCGACGCCATCGTCGATCTCTCTGAGGCGGCAGCGCCTGCCGTGGCGGCAGGAAGCGCCGCCGTCGCGTCCGTACCGGCGGTGGCGGCGCAGCCCAAGGTGCCGGAGGCCGAGCTGGACAAGTCCATCCTCAACCACGCCGTGGTCAACGGCGCACTGGAACTCCTGCCGCAGTCCTGGGCGTCCCTGGCCATCATCCCGCTGCAGATCAAGATGGTCTACGGCATTGGCAAGTCCTTTGGGGTCGAGCTCGATCAGGGCCACATCAAGGAATTCATCGCCGCCGCCGGGGTCGGCCTCACCTCGCAATA
>JAYUHN010000220.1:0-5142 GCA_043766965.1 Ramlibacter sp.
AAGACCGGCGCCAACCGCCGCACCGACGATTACGGCGGCTCGATCGAGAACCGCGCCCGCCTGCTGCTGGAAGTGATGCGCGCGGTGACCGGGGAAGTCGGCGGCGGGCGAACCGGACTGCGGTTGTCTCCGGTGACGCCGGCCAACGATGTGGACGACGAGAATCCGCAGGCGTTGTTCGACTACGTGATGCGCGAGCTGGCTCCGCTCAAGCTGGCGTACATCCACATCATCGAAGGCGCAACCGGCGGACCGCGCGAGATTGCCGAACGCCCGTTCGATTACGACGCAATGCGCAGGGCCTACCGCGACGCCGGCGGCAAGGCGGCATGGATGGTGAACAACGGCTACGACAAGGCGCTGGCGGAACGCGCGCTCAAGCATGGCGCCGACCTGGTGGCTTTCGGGCGGCCTTACATCGCCAACCCGGATCTGGTGGAGCGGCTGCGATCGGCAGCACCGCTGAACGCGCCAGACAAAACAACGTTTTACGGCGGCGGAGCCAAGGGCTACACCGACTATCCCGCGATGTCCTGAGGCGGTGCAGCCGGAAAACGCAGCACCGCTCGAGCGCCGCGGTCCGCCGCCGGCCCGAGGCTGAAGTCGGCGCCCAGCAACTCCGCATATCGCCCCACGATCGCCAGGCCCAGTCCGGCGCCGGCCCCCAGCCGCTGCCCGACCTCGCCCTGGGTCCAGCGTTGTCGCAGCTGCACCGGGTTCTGGTTGCCCAGGCCAGGCCCGTTGTCGGTCACCGTCAGAACGACGCCGTGATGCTCCCGGACAATCGCCACCGTCACGCGCGGCGTGGTTGACGCCCCGTAGCGCAATGCGTTGTCCAGCAGGTTGCCGAGAATGCCCTCGACCAGCCCTGCATCGCCGCGGACTGTCACCGGCTCGTCCAGTCCTTCGCCACCCAGGTCCACGCCCAGGCCGTCGGCCTTGGGCAGGAAACGCAGCAGCGCGGCGCGCACCAGCTCGTCCAGCCGCACGTCTTCGATCCTGACGCCGGCGCTGCCCTCACCGGCCCGCGCAAGCGCCAGCAACTGGTCGACCAGGCGGCTCGCCCGTTGCTCTCCCTGCGCGATGCCCAGCAGCTGCGCCCGCCACACGGCGGGGTCGGGTTGCGCCAGTGCGTAGCTGGCCTGGGCCCGGATGCCAGCCAGCGGCGTCCTCAATTCGTGGGCCACGTTGCCGGCGAATTCGCGCTGGGCGGCGATGCTCTGCGCCAGGCGCGACAGCATGGAGTTGAGGGCCGTTCCCAGCCGCTCGATGTCTCGCGTGCTGGCGTGCTCCGTGACCGCCTGTGGCACCGGCGTCAGGTCGCTGGCATCGCGCTGGTCCACCGCCTGCTGCAGTTGCGCCAGCGGCTCGAGGTCGCGCTGGATCACGCGCCGCAACTGCCATGCGAGAAACACCAGCAGCACGATCTGCGGCACGGCGGAATAGGCGAGCATGCGCCGCAACAGCTGGCTGCGGCTGGCTGTCGTCTGGGCCATGACGACGGTGAAATCGGCCGGCTGGCTGCGCTGCAGACTGACAGCACGCAGCTCGCGCCCATTCAGCTTCAGAGTGGTGAACTGGTGGCTGGCGCCTGGCGGCATCAACGGCGGATCCAGTCCCGCCTGCCCTGTCACCAGCTGCCCGCCCGGCGCGTAGACGGCGAAGTAGTTCGACTCGCTGCGGTCGAACATCAGCGCGTCCAGCTCGCCCGCAGTCAGCGCCAGCGCGACTCCCTGCGGCGATGCGCGCACGTTGGCTGCCAATGCATAGGCGTCGTCGAGGAGCGCCCGGTCGAACGCTTCGCCGGCAAAGTAGTTCGCGACCGACATCGCGACGGCACTGCCGATCGCCCAGGTCAGCACCAGCGGCAACATCACCCGGCGCACCAGCCGCGCTTCGAGGGACGGCTTGGGCTGCCTGGCGCCGTCCCCGCTCAACCGGCTTCCTCGAGCACGTAGCCCAGGCCGCGCAGGGTACGGATCGCGACGCCGCTGGTGCCCATCTTCTTGCGCAGGCGCGAGATGAAGGCTTCGAGCGCGTTGTCTCCGAGGGCCGCGTCGGCCTCCGACAGCTTGCCCGACAGGTCGCGTTTGCTCACCACCCGTCCCGGCGGAGTCATCAGCTCCCACAGCACCTCGAACTCGCGCGCCGGCAGGTCCCATGGCTGGCCGGCCAGGAAAAAGCGCCGGGCTCGCCGGTCCAGCGCTAGCTGGCCGATGTCGACCCGGTCGTCGGTGCCGTGCGCACGCCGCACCAGCGCCCGCAACCGCGCCTCGACCTCGGCCAGATCGAACGGCTTGCCCAGGTAATCGTCGGCGCCGGCATCGAGCCCGGCGATGCGCTCCTCGGTGCGGTCACGCGCGGTCAGCACCAGCACCGGCGTCCGGTCGCCCCGCGCCCGGGCCTCACGCAGCACGGCCAGGCCGTTGCCTATCCCGCTGCGCTCGCCGGCGCCGAGCGGCAGGTTCAGATCGAGCAACACGGCGTCGAAAGGCTGGACCCGCCACCAGTGGCGGGCCTCTTCCATCGTCATCGCCACATCGACCCGATGGCCGGCGTTCAGCAGGTTGCGCAACATCAGGTCGCGCAACACGTCGTCGTCTTCTACCAGCAGGATTCGCATTGCGGAAGCATACGGCAGTCCTTTCCGGTTCCGCGCGCCTTCCCTGGAGGCCCGCGTGGCAAGCTTAGTTGCCGGTCCCGCTGGCAGCGCGGCGACGCTGAAGATCGGCCTTGGCGCGGGCGCTGGCCCGATCGGCCCGCGTTTGCGCTTGCTTCGTGGCACGCATTACGCCCCGTCCGACCGAGCCCGCCCCTGGGCTGGCCGGCGATTCGGCGGCCTTGCTGCGCTGCGCCGGGACTGGAGAATTCTCCAGCACCACCGCGCCGGCGCTGTTGCGATCTTCGGCCCGTGGCGGCGCGACGTCTGTCACTGTCGGCGGGGTCTGCGCCTGCGCGATCGCTACGCCCACCCACATGGCGATCAAGGCCGCACTGCCCAAGATTCGGATGCTCATCGGCGTCTCCCTGGAATGAATGAATCATCGTCGCAAGCGTCATCGTCCGCTGCCGGCTTTACAAAACCGCTACCGCCAAGGTACGACGCGGTTACATGCGCCGGCCACACTGCGATCAGCCTGAGCTAACGACGAGCCGGCACTGTTGACCCACAAGAAGGAAAACCATGAAGCATTCACCCTGGCAATTGATTGGAGCCGCCTTGCTCGCGGCCGGTAGTGGGGTCGCGGTGGCCCAGACCGCCCCGACGCCACCGAACGCTGCGGCGCAAGAGCGCCCGCAAGGATTCGACCCGGCCCGGATGCGCGAGCACATGCAAGCCCGCATGGCACAGCGCCAGGCGAAACTCAAAGACGCGCTGCAGATCGCGCCGACACAGGAAGCCGCATGGAACACGTGGACGGCCGCGATGCAGCCGCCGCCCAACTGGAAACGGCCCGACCGCGCCGAACTGGAGCGGCTGACCACGCCCGAGCGGATCGACCGCATGCGGGCCATGCGGACCGAGCGGATCGCCATGACGGATCGCCGCGCCGACGCCACCAAATCCTTCTACGCCGCCTTGGACCCGACCCAGAAGCGGGTCTTCGACCTGGCCACGGCGCACCGCATGGGCCGCCATGGGGGCGGTGACGGCGAGGGCGAGGGGCATCGCCGCCACCGCTGGGGCTGATCCGCTTCGCACTGGAGTCGTGCAACGGCGCACGAAAAAAAGCCTGCACTTCAGGGCGCAGGCTTTTTCTATCCAGGGCGCCAAGAATGCGCCCGACGCGTTTCCGGCTTACTTGGGCGTGCCGCCCTTGAAGACGGACGGATTGCCCGCTGGTGAGTTCTCGGGCGTACCGACTTCAGCGCCGGCTTGTGCGCCCTTCTGGCCCATCACGGACATATCGCGCTCCTGCTTGCGCTGGGCCCGCTTCATTTCCCGTTCCGCGCGGCGCTCGGCCTTGCTCTTGGTGAGCGTGGGTGCGTCCGGGTTGGCGTTGGGAACACCTTGAACCATCGTGCTCGCTTCGCCGGCGCGGCCCGGGGAATTGGTGGTGGCTGAAGCGCCGTCACGACCCATCGCGTCCTGGCGGACCTGTCCTTTGCTCATCGTCGGCGCTTCGGATCCGGGTGTATTCGTGGTCTTGGCGTTGGGCACGCCATTGGTCGTGGTGCTTGCTTCGCCGGCAGCAGTCGGCACGTTGCTCGTTCCGGCTGCGGTCTGGGCGGTGGCGGCACCGGCGATTGCCAGCAGGCCGGCCAGCAGCAAGGAGGAGGTTGTAGAGATCTTCATCTGGGTTCCTTTGATTTCAGGTCCCGACGATTCAGGACTCTAGAATGACGGTAGAGCGCGGCCGATCCGGTTCGTATCGGACAGCCCCGCCAGCAGCCGTAGGACTTGCGCCTGAGCCCTGTCAGCGGCCGCTTTGAAGCAGTGGCGGTGCCTACACTGGGCGATGACCACAGTCCGAAAAGGCCAGGCGCCGGCTCCTTTGGCGCGCAACGAATTCCACCTTCGCTTCATCAAGGACTTTTTCGACCCTGCATTCCAGGCCGAAAGCGCGGCCCTTGCCCGGCTGGAAGAGGTCGCCTTCCAGGCTTACACCGAAGGCCGCAAAGCCCCCGTGACAATGAAGGCGGGTCCTGGCTTCGCCGACCCCGACTACGACATGTCGGTCGATTGGCGCGAGGCCCGGGACAAGCTGATCGCGGCTCAGCAACGCTGGAGCGATGCGACCTCTGTATCCCGCGTCCTGCTGGTGTGCGGCTCGCCCCGCAACGACGGCACCTGCCCGGGCGAAATATCCAAGACCTGGCGCCTGGTGCAACTCGCGCGCGAGGTGCTCGAAGCCGCGGCGATCGAAGTCGATGTGCTGGACCTGAGCCTGCTCACTTCGAGCTATGGCCTGCACATCCATCCCTGCAAGGGTTGTGTATCGACGGCAATGCCGCTGTGTCACTGGCCATGCAGCTGCTATCCGAACCACGCCGAACGGCAGACCGGCGACTGGATGAACGAGATCTACGAGCGCTGGGTCAGCGCCCACGGCGTGATCCTGATGACGCCGGTCCACTGGTACCAGGCGACCAGCCCGCTCAAGCTGATGATCGACCGGCTGGTCTGCGCCGACGGCGGCA
>JAYUHN010000221.1:0-5132 GCA_043766965.1 Ramlibacter sp.
CTGCGGGATGCCTTGGCCGAGGTCGTTGTTGAGCAGGATGGTGCAGGGGTCGAAATCCTTCAGCCCCAGCCGGCGCCGGGTTCGTAGCACCGGTTCCAGCAGCACCGAGCCGCCCCCCGGCAGCTGGAGCGTGGTGGGCTCCTTGATCTCGGGATCGATCGAGCCGATACGAACGTTCAGCCCCGCCATGTGGAAGATCCGCTGCAGCTGCGCCAGGCTGCTCAGGTAGAAGGTGCTGCGGGTGTTGTTCTCGGGGATGACGAGCAGGTTCTTGGCTTCGGGGCAGATCTTCTCGATCGCGGCCATCGCCGACTGCACGGCCAGCGGCAGCATCTCGGGGGTCAGATTATTCCAGCCGCCGGGATACAGGTTGGTGTCCACCGGCGCCAGCTTGAAGCCGGCATTGCGGATGTCGACCGAGCTGTAGAAAGGCGGCGTGTGCTCCATCCACTCGAGGCGAAACCAGCGCTCGATGGCAGGCATGGAGTCGAGCACGCGCTGCTCGAGCTCGTTGATGGGCCCACTCAGGGCCGTGACGAGATGGGGAACCATGCGGCCTTGCCTTCGCTTGTTGACTTACTCACGGGTGATGGTACCGATCTGGGGGTTGCCGGCGGGGTTGCAACCCCGGTGGGCGCCTCAGGCCAGCCGGGCCAGCGGCAGATTCAGCAACAGGTTCTGCGGCTTCAGTTTCAGCCGTCCCTCGGCGTCCATCGCCATCGCGAGATAGACCGGCCTGCCGGCGATCTCCGGCCGCACCACCGACGGCTCGTCGAATTCAAGCCCGAACAGGCAAAGCATGCGCGCCATCCGCTCCTGCTCCACGTCCTTGCCCTGGTAGAGGTCGTTGAGGATGGCGCTGGATTGCGCATCGAGGCCGACGTGCCAGACCCATTTGTCGTCGTTGATCTCGCGCTCGACACCGATCCGCACCCCGGCGCCGAGAAAGTGGCGGACCCAGGCCTCCAGCACCTGGCACAGCGCCACCAGGGCCGGCTGGCCGTGGTTCAAGCTGATCACCAGATCGTGGTTTTCGTCGCGTTCCCAGTAGCTGTCGGCATTGTCGTCATGAAGGACGTCCAGTTCGGCGGTCCGCAGAACCGCTCCACTCTGCTTGAGCAGTTCGCCGATGCTGCCGAAGCTGCCGGTGGCATGCCGCTCCACCGTTTCGTCGTCGGCCGCCATGACCTGGCCATCCGCCAGCACCGACACCTTCTGGATGCGGAACAACATCTCGGCGGCGCGCGCCTGCATCGCGGTTGCGCCGTCGCCCAGCACGTGCCGCACCAGCACCTGCGTGAGCTGGTGCACCAGTAGCGGGGGAACGTCGACGGCCTGGCGGAACAGCGCGAGGTAGCTGCCCTCCAGCGTTGGCTGCGCCAGCAGGCGTTCGCGAAAACGCACCCAGACCGCATAGTTGGCGCGCACGTCCTCGTCCCCCAGGCGGGCCAGCTCGGTTTCGGAAACAGCCAGCCGCGGCTGCTCCGAGAGCCGCTGGTGCAGAGCCAGTTCGGCCGCGCAGGACTTGGCCACCGGCGCCAGTTCAGGCCGCGCCAGCAGGCTGCGCAGGAAGTCGTCGGTGACGATCAGGTGGCCTTCGGCGCCGCGCCCGAGCAGGCGGTAACCGCAGTTGGGCCAGAAGTCGTGCATCGGATCGGGGTCGGAGTGGGCACTGGATTTCAAGATCCGCGATCACCCCGGTCTGCCAGTGCGGCGCGCATCAGAGAAACCCGGTCGAGATCCACGGCACGGCGGCGATCAGCACCAGCGCCACGAACAGCGCGCCCAGGTAGGCCCAGACTTTTTTCATGGCCAGGTCGGGATTGACCTTGCCGATCGCGCAGGCGGCGAAGAAGCCGACGCCGAACGGCGGCGCGAACAGGCCAAGCCCCATCGCGAAGATCACCACCATCGTGTAATGCACCTCGTGGATGCCGACAGCGCGGGCGATCGGAAACAGCAGGGGGCCGAACAGCACGATCGCCGGGATGCCTTCCAGAAAGCTGCCGAGCACCACGAAAGCCAGCCCCGAGATCGCCAGGAAGCCCCAGGCGCCACCGGGCATGGCCGTCATCAACTGCGCGAGCTGGCGGGAGAACCCCGACTGGGTCAGCGCCCAGGCCATGGCCGTGGCGCTGCCGATGATGATCAGGATGGTGCCCGACAGCGAGGCCGTCTCCACCAGGATCGGATAGAGCCGCGACCATTTGAACTTTCGATACAGCAGCAGGCCGACGATGAACGTGTAGGCCACGCCGATGGTGGAGACTTCGGTCGCGGTGGCGGCGCCTTCGACCACGGCGCTGCGGATGACGAAGGGCAGCGCCACCGCCGGGATCGCAATCAGAAAAGCCTTCCAGATCTCCGGTGCCGACGCCCGTTTGACTCCCGCGAGGCTCTCCTTGCGACTCTTGAACCACACGACCAGGCCCATGGCCACGGCGCCCACGATGGCCGGCATGAAGCCGCCGGTGAACAGTGCGGCGATCGAAACGCCGGTGACCGAGCCGATGGTGATCAGGACCAGGCTGGGGGGGATGGTCTCGGACATCGCACCCGAGGCGCTGAGCATGGCCACCAGTTCGCCCTCGTCGGCGCCGCGCTTCTTCATCTCCGGGAACAGCGCCGGCGCCACGGCGGCCATGTCGGCCACCTTGGAGCCGGAGATACCGGACACCAGGTACATCGCGCCGATCAGCACGTACGCCAGACCGCCGCGAAAGTGCCCCACCAGCGTCATCAGGAAGCGGATCATCGCCTCGGCCATGCCCATCGCCTCGATCAGCGCGCCCAGCAGCACGAACAAGGGCACCGCCAGCAGGATCAACCCGGACATGCCCTCGTCCATGCGGCTGATCACGATCGTCAGCGGCGCATTGGTCACACTGGCCAGGTAGGCAAGGGTGGCGACGCCGAAGGCGACGAAGATCGGCACGCCGAGTGCCACCAGCGACGTGACACCGACCAGAAAAAACAGGACCAGGTTGAAGTTGCCCATCGCCAGCAGAACCGGCTTGCCCACCACCAGCACGGCAGCGATTCCGGCGACGACCGCCAGCGCCAGCGCCAGGTCGCGGCCGCGTGCATGCTCCATCAACCGGGTCACCGCCATTGCCAGCATCAGCGCCGCGCCGGTCGTGATCGAGCCAACCCGAAAGGCGTTTTTCATTTCCAGCGCCGGCGTCGTGATCAGCCACTCGTCCTGGGTGTATTCCCAGGCCGGGCCGATCAGCATCAGCACGAAGGCGACGACGACGACATGGCCGAAGGTCTGGAAGAATGCGCGCCGATCGGGCGCCATCCGCCCCAGGAAGACGGTCAGGCGCATGTGCTCGCCGCGCCGCAACGCGATGACCGCGCCCAGCATCGCCAGCCAGATGAACAGCACCGACGCCAGTTCGTCGCCCCATACCAGGGGCCGGTGCAACGCGTAGCGGAACGTCACATTGGTCAGCAACAGCCCCAGTTCCGCCAGCACCAGAGCGGCGGCGGGAACCTCGGTGATCCACTTGATGACGGTTTCCAGCCGCAGACCGAAGCGCCTGATGGCGCTGGCCGGCGGGGCGGCGGCCGCATCAACCGCCGGATCGACGTCGCTGAGGGAGTTCATGAAACCCGCGCCAACTGGGGGTCAGGACAGCTTGCCGGTGTATTTTTCCAGCAGCGCCCAGACGTCGTCGCCGTACTTCTTGCGCCATTCGGCATAGAAGCCGGCTTTCTGCAGCGCGGCGCGGAAAGGCGCGGTGTCGGGATGGTTGAAGGTCAGGCCCTTGGCCTTCAGGTCAGCTTCCAGGCGCGAATTGAGCTTGGCCACATCCTCGCGCTCCCCTACGCCCGCGGCATTGATGTTCCTGGCCATGATCTCCTGCAGATCCTTGGGCAGCCGGTTCCACATCTTGCCGTTGGCCAGGAACCAGAAGCCGTCCCACATGTGGCCGGTCAGCGAGCAGAATTTCTGCACTTCGTACAGACGCGCGGTCTCGATCAGCGCCAGCGGATTCTCCTGGCCTTCGACCACCTTGGTCTGCAGCGCGGAGTAAACCTCGTTGAAGTTGATGCTCGCGGGCGCAGCGCCCAGCGCCTTGAACATGGAGGTCCAGAGCGGACTCACCGGCACCCGAATTTTGAAATTCTGCAGATCTGCCGGCGTGTTGATGGGCTTGGTCGAAGTGGTGACATGACGGAACCCGTTGTCCCAGATCTTTTCCATTGGCACCAGGCCCGACTTGGAAATCTGCTCGCGCACGTACTTGCCGACGTCGCCGTCCATCGCGGCCCAGACCTGGTCGTAGTCCTTGAAGGCGAAGCCAACGCCGTTGATCGAGGCGGTCGGCACCAGTGTCGCCAGGATCAGGCCCGACAGCGTGAAGAAGTCGATCGCCCCGGAACGCACCTGCGACAGCATGTCCGTGTCGCTGCCCATCTGGCCGTTCGGGAAAATCTGCAGGTCGACCCGGCCCTTGCTGTCGCGCCGGATCGCGTCCGCAGCCTCCTTGGCTCGCGCATTCATCGGGTGGGTGACAGGCAGGTTGTTGGCGTACTTGAGCGTGAACTCTGCCTGCTGCGCGACCGCCAGACCGGGCAGCAGAACACTGCCGGCGGTCGCCACGGATGCGGCGCCGACAGATTGGATGAAATGGCGACGGGACCTGGGATTCATGTCTCACTCCAGAAATTGATTGATTTTTTGCACCCGTGGATGGATGTGTACCCGACTATAAGCTCGGATGGGCTGGCGCCGCCGCCGGAGCCGCCCCGGCCATCAGGTCCGCACTTCACCCTGCCCCAGGACCACCCATTTCAGCGAGGTGAGTCCTTCCAGCCCGACCGGCCCCCGGGCATGGAACTTGTCGGTGCTGATGCCGATTTCAGCCCCCAGCCCGAACTCGAAGCCGTCCGCGAAGCGGGTGCTCGCATTCACGATGACGCTGGCCGAGTCCACCTCACGCAGAAAGCGCTGCGCGTGGCGGTGGTCTGTGGTCATGATGGTGTCGGTGTGGTGACTGCTGTAGTGGTTGATGTGGGCCATGGCCTCGTCCAAGCCGCTCACCACCTTGATGCTGATGATCGGCGCCAGGTATTCCTCGAACCAGTCCTGCTCGGTGGCCGGCACAATCAGCGCTTTGTTTTTG
>JAYUHN010000222.1:0-13498 GCA_043766965.1 Ramlibacter sp.
GATGAGGTCTACATCGACTTCACCGGAGTGGCCGGCGGCCAGCGCGAAGGCGGCCGGGTGCTGGCGCGCCTGATCCAGAAAGCGATTCACGGCCAGACCGGGCTCACCTGCTCGATCGGGGTGGCGCCCAACAAGCTGATCGCCAAGATGGCCAGCGAATTCGACAAGCCCAACGGGATCTCGATCGTTTACCAGGCGGACGTGCCCACCAGGATCTGGCCGCTGCCGGTTCGCAAGATCAACGGCATCGGGCCGAAGGCCGAAGTGAAGCTTCAGAAGCTGCACCTGCACACCATCGGCGACATCGCCGCGCAGCAGCGCGAGTGGCTGGTCGACAATTTCGGCAAGTCGTACGGCGCCTGGATGTATGACGCAGCCTGGGGCCGCGACGAGCGCCCCGTCGTCACCGAAAGCGAGCCGGTGTCGATGAGCCGCGAGACCACCTTCGACCGGAACCTGCATGCAGTGCGGGACCGCGACGAACTCGGCGCCGTCTTCACCGACCTGTGCAAGCGGGTGGCCGGCGATTTGCAGCGCAAGGGCTACGTTGGGAAGACCATTGGCATCAAGTTGCGGTACGACGACTTCAAAATCGCAACGCGAGACCAGACCATCGGGCACTTCACGGCGGATGCCGACACCATCCGCAAGGTGGCGGGCCATTGCCTGAAACGGGTCCAGCTCGATCGCCGGCTGCGGTTGCTGGGAGTTCGCGTCGGCAAGCTCGAGAAGGCCGGTTCGGCCGCGGCGGCCGTGCGCGAGCAACCGGCTTCCTGGCTCCCGACTTCCACCCCGGCGACGGGAACGCTCGATCTGTTCTGAACAAGCTCATCAGGATGCTGGAGCCTGCCCGTCACCGGGCCGGTTCCTACTGCCGGCGACTTTCCCGGACTACAGACGGCCGGCCTGCGCAACCCTAACTTGATGAGGTCTTCACTCTGGATCGAGGCGCAGCCATGAAACAACACCTGTTCAATCAAGTGGCTGCCTGCTGCGTGCTGGTCACGGCCGCCGCGACCTGCAGCCTGTCTTTCGCGGCAGCACCCATCACCCGCGGACTCGAAGTGAACGCCGACAACGGCGTCGCGCCGGGGTCGCAGCTGCGCCTGACCCTGGAGGGCTCCCCCGGAGGCGCGGCGAGCGCGCGCCTGCCCGGCATCAACACCCTGGTCCCGTTGAAGGAAGTCGCTCCGGGCCAGTACAGCGGACGCTACACGGTGCGCCCCACGGACCGCATCGATCCGGCTGCAGCGATCCGGGTGAGCCTCACCGCTGACTCCCAGACCGTCCTGGCCAACTACACGTTTCCACCCTCGTTCAAGGCACCGCTTGCGTCGGGGCCGGTTGCGCGCGACGTCCCCGCGACTTTTCCGTTTCCGGCGAGTCCACCCGTGCAGGCCCCGATCGCGGTGCAGGCACCGCCGCCGCCCGCGGTGCCGCCACCACCGTTGCCGCCGTTGCGGATCGACCGGTTTGCCGTGGCCCCGGTGGGTCGCGCCGAACCAGGCGCTGAGATCCTGTTTCGCCTCAACGGTGCACCCGGTGCCTCCGCCTCGTTCGACATTCCCGGCATCGTTTCCAACGTGCCGATGCGCGAACTGCGCGCGGGCATCTACGAAGGCAGCTACACCATCAGGCCGCGGGACGACCTGGCCGCAGCCGGTCTGGTCACGGCGACCCTGCGCGCCGACAACCGTGTGACCACCACGACCTTGAGCCAGCCCCTGGTCGGCAACAACCGGCCGCCGCAGATCGGAAACCTCATGCCCCGGGAAGGGACGATCGTGGCGCGCGGCCCGACGCAGGTGTCGGGCAATTTCGACGTGGCGAGCGGCGGCGGGGTGGACCCGAGATCGGTCCGGATCACGATCTCGGGGCGGGACGTGACGGCGCTGTCCCTGATCACGCCGCGCGAATTCACGTTCCAGGGCATGTTGCCGCCGGGACGGCACACGGCTGAAGTGGTGGTCGCGGACCGCGCCGGCAACGTCGCCCAGAAAACCTGGAGCTTCGACGTCGGCGGCGTCGTTCTCGGTGCGTCGTCGGCGGTCCTGCCCTTGATGGTCACGAGCCACGCCAACAACGCGCTGGTGCACGACACGACGACGATTCGTGGCCGCACGGCGCCGGGCGCGGTGCTGCGGGTGCGGGTCGACTTCATTCTGCCGGCCGGTGGCCTGCTGCCGCTCGGAGGAGTGCGCACCAACGCGGAGGTCGCGGAGCCGCTGTTGTCCGAGACGGTGCAGGCCGATGCGAACGGCGATTTCAGCTTCACGTTCAACCCGCGTTACATGCGGGACAACGCAACCTTGCTGCCGGTCCCGGGCACCCGCTACGACGTGTCGATCACGGCCCAACGCGATAACCAGGTGGCCGAGTCCAGGCTGATGCTGTTCCAGCGCAGCTGACCCGGTCGCCTCGCTCGAACAGGTTTCATTGCCGCGCCGTGCGCACGTTCGCCGGCGGCGCGATCGGGTGGCTGGTGCGAAATGGGTTGATATCCAGCCCGCCACGCCGGGTGTAGCGCGCATACACGGTGAGTTTCACCGGCTGGCAGCGGTGCCAGAGGTCCATGAAGATGCGCTCGACGCACTGTTCATGGAATTCGTTGTGATTGCGAAAGCTCACGAGGTAGCGAAGCAGCCCGCCCTGGTCGATCTGCGGCCCCGAGTAGCGGATCTGCACGCTGCCCCAATCGGGCTGGCCGGTGACCAGGCAGTTGCTCTTGAGCAGGTTGCTCGTGAGCGTCTCGTGCACCGGCTTTTCGTGGGCGGCGGCGCAGAGCAGGTCCGGCCTCGGCTGGTAATCGGTGCACTCGATGTCGAGCCGGTCCAGGCTCAAGCCGTCGAGTTCGTGCACCGGCTCCTTGTCGAACTGGTCGGGCAGCAGCAGCTTCACGCCGACCAACGCCTGGCCCGGGTCGCCACGCCACACGGCCTCGCTCACGTCGGAGCGGATCCGGTGGCGCACTTCGTCAGCCGATGCGAACCGGCTGTTGCTGAAGCTGTTCAAGTACAGCTTGAACGACTTGCTTTCGACGATGTTCGGCGTCTCGCACGGCACCGTGACGTGCGCGATGGCTACCTGCGGCTTGCCCCGCGGCGTCAGCCAGCTCAGCTCGAACGCAGTCCAGAGATCCGCACCGAAGAACGGCATGGGCCCGCGCAGCCCCAGTTCCTCCCGCTTGGGGCTGCGCGAGATCGGGAACAGCAGCGTCGCGTCGTATTGGTCGACGTAGCTGGCCGGCTTGCCCAGCTGCGATCGTTCGGGCGTATTCACGGATCTTCCTTCACGTTCGCCGGCAGCTCATTCGAAGCGCCGCTCGCGCAGCCATTTGGTGGCGATCCATTTTTCGCCCGCCAGCACCGGCGCGCCGCCATGCAGCGTGCGCGTCACCGGATGCGGGCGGTCGTAGCTGAAAAAGACGCCGTTGCCACGCTTGGGCGCAATTTCCAGGCTGACGTCGGGAAAGGTGGTGCCGCCGCCTTTTTCGGGCTCGGCCAGGTACATCACGATGGTCGCGACCCGTTGCCCGCCCCGTTTGAGGATGGCGGGCGTCCCGGGCTCCATGGGATCGAAATAGTCGTAGTGCGGTTTGTATTCAGCGCCCGGGCGGTAATGCAGGATCTGCAGGCCCTCGCCGTTTTCTTCCGGCCAGTCCAGCAGCCGCGCCAGCCTTGCCTCCAGCCGCTGCACCACCTCATGCTCGCCCCGCTGGAAGAACATGCCGCTGCTGGTGCGGTCGTCGTTCACCTCTTCGCCGCCGGTCTTGGTGGCCACCGTGAGCGACCGCGCCAGGCGCGGCTGCGCCAACGCGATCAGCTGGTCGCATTCCTGGTCGGACAGCAGATTGCCGATCACGACGATGCGCGGGTTGTTCATCGAATTCAGCACATGGACGACCCGGTCGCCAGCGTCGATGTACAGCGGCGACTCGCCCAGCTTCAGGTCGGGGACGGCGATGGGGGCCGGCAAGCTGTCGGGCGCCGACTGGTCCTGCAGCTTGCCCCGCAACGTCGACTCCATCGCATCCACGGCGACGTCCTCGGTCCAGCCGGATGCGAGCATCGACTTCAGCACCGACTCCGCCGTATGTCCGGCCTGCGCCTGTTCGACGATCCACTGCCGCAGCTGCGGGGTGACTTCCTGGGTCATGCCGTCACCTTGCCAGGATGGTCGCGGCGGAACACAAGACGGTCGGGCCGTGACGCCCCCGCGCTGAACGCGTAGCCGTCGAGATCGAATCCTTCGAGTTTTCTCGGTGTCGCCGCGCGATGGCTGATCGCCCACCGCGCCATCGCCCCGCGTGCGCGCTTGGCGGAGAAACTGATGATCTTGTAGCCGCCGGGACGCAATTCCTCGAACACGCAATCGATCACCCGGCCCTTGAGAGTGCGTTCGTCCACTGCCTTGAAATACTCCTGCGATGCCAGGTTCACCACCACCGGCGTCCGGTCGGCTGCCAGCCGCCGGTTGAGGTAGGACGCGATGTGCGGGGCCCAGAACTGGTAGAGGTTGGCAGCCTTGCCGAGCCTGAGGGCGGTGCCCATCTCCAGCCGGTAAGGCCGCATCCAGTCCAGCGGGCGCAGCACCCCGTACAGGCCGCTCAGGATGCAGACGTGCGCCTGCGCCCAGTCGAGGTCGTCCGGCTGCAGGCTGCGCGCCTGCAGCCCGTCATAGACGTCGCCATCGAAGGCCAGCAGCGCCTGCTTCGCGTCCTGTTCGCTGGAGTCGGGGGACCAGGCGTGATAGCGCCCCACGTTGAGCGTGGAGAGGGTCTCGCTCAGGTCCATCAGCCGGGCAATCTGGCGCGGCGACTTTTTGCGCAGCACCTCGATCAGCCTGGCCGACTGGGCCAGGAACTCCGGCTGGGTATGCGGCAGGTGGCCGGCGGGCGTGTCGAAGTCAAGGGTCTTGGCCGGGGACAGGAGAAACAGCATGCCGGATTACCGCCAGCCCCGCAGCACCAGCCATTGGCTACTGGCGCAGGCCAGCACCAGGGCGCCGTAGGTGAGCATCTTGCCGTCGTGCCCGAACAACCACAATCCGGCCAGCAGCGCACCAGCGCCGGCCAGGAAATCGATGGCAAAAGAGCGCAGCCACGACCGGGACAAGGCCTGCGCAAAAAATGGGCGGGCCAGCAAACTCACCCCCAGTGCCACTCCGGCCGCAGGGGCCAGCAGGCCGGCCAGGTGCAGGAAAAGGTCGATTGGACGCATTTTCACGGCCTTTAAGATAAAACAATGATCGGCTGCATGGCGAATTTTATAATCCGCCATGGCAGTCTGGGCCCTGGGCCTCAATCACACGACCGCGCCGCTCGATTTGCGCGGCCGTTTCACGTTCGCCGTCGAACAGATCGAGCCCACGTTGCAGGCCTTGCGGGAATCGCTGACGCGCAGCCCCGAGGCCGCCATCCTGTCCACTTGCAACCGCACCGAAATCTACTGCGCCGGCGAACAGCAGGACCTGGAACAGACCCTCGACTGGATGGCGCGTTCCGGCGGCGTTTCGCCCTCGCTGCTTCGCTCGCACTCCTACCAGTTGCGCGACGGGCTGGTGGCGCGCCATGCATTCCGGGTCGCGAGCGGGCTCGACTCCATGGTGCTCGGCGAACCCCAGATCCTCGGTCAGATGAAGACGGCGGTACGCGCTGCCGACCAGGCGGGCGCGCTCGGCACCACGCTGAACCAGCTGTTCCAGCGTTCCTTCGCCGTCGCCAAGGAGGTGCGCAGCGCCACCGAAATCGGCGCGCACTCGATCAGCATGGCGGCTGCGGCCGTGCGCCTGGCCGGCCAGCTGTTCGAGGATCTGGGCCAGATCCGGATCCTGTTCGTCGGAGCCGGCGAAATGATCGAACTGGCGGCGACCCACTTCGCCGGGAAGAACCCGAAGAGCATCACGATCGCCAACCGCACGCTGGAACGCGGCGAGAAGCTGGCGAGCCACTTCGGCGGCGAGGTGATGCGACTGGCCGACCTGCCGGCGCGTCTGCATGAATTCGACGCGGTGGTCAGCTGCACCGCCAGCACCCTTCCCATCATCGGCCTGGGCGCGGTCGAGCGGGCCCTGAAAGCCCGCAGGCACCGTCCGATGTTCATGGTGGACCTGGCTGTCCCCCGTGACATCGAGCCGGAGGTGAAGGACCTGCAAGACGTGTACCTGTACACCGTCGACGACCTGGCCCAGGTGGTGCAGTCGGGCCATGCCAACCGGCAGGCCGCCGTGGCCCAGGCGGAGGCGATCATCGATGCCGGGGTGCAGAGCTTCATGCACTGGATGGACCATCGGTCGGGCGTGCCGCTGATCCAGCAGCTCAATGCCCAGACCGACGCGTGGCGGCAGGCGGAGCTGGCTCGTGCCCGCAAGCTGCTGGCCCGGGGCGAGAACGTGGACGCCGTGCTGGAAGCCCTGTCCCGTGGCCTGACCCAGAAGATGCTGCACGGCGCAATGGCCGAACTGCATGCGGGCGACCCCACTGCGCGCGAACGCGCCAGTACTGCCATCCAGCAGTTTTTCCTGCGCAAGGAGCGTTAGCTGCGCTGCGGCTGGCGCGCCGGCACCGAAGTCCGGACGCAGAGGACGCAAAGGTTTCGCAGAAGACGCAAAAGAAACCTTTGAAGTTTTTTCTGCGTCCTTTGCGTCATTTTTGCGTCCTCTGCGTCCTGCCCCCGAATTCATGAAACCTTTTCTCCGACAGCAACTGGAGCGCTACCCGGTCCGGCTCCAGGAACTTGATTTTTTCCTGTCGCAGCAGGACGTGGTCAGCGACATGGACCGGTTTCGCGCGCTGACCCGCGAACATTCGGAGGTGACCGAGGTGGCGAGGCGCTTTATCGCCTTCCTGGCCCGGGAAAAGGAGCTGGTCGGCGCCAGGGAAATGCTCGACGACCCGGACCTCGCGGAGATGGCACAGGAGGAGATCGGCCAGGCGGAGGGCGACATCGCCTTGCTGGAAGAAGAGCTGCAGCGCATGCTGCTGCCCAGGGATCCGGACGATGAGCGCAACACCTTTCTCGAAATCCGCGCGGGCACCGGCGGTGACGAATCAGCCCTGTTCGCGGGCGACCTGCTGCGCATGTACACCCGGTACGCCGAGCGCCAGGGCTGGCGTGTCGAGGTGGTCAGCGAAAGCCTCGGCGAGGTGGGTGGCTACAAGGAGGTGGTGCTTCGGCTGGTGGGTCCGGGTGTCTATGGCATGCTGAAGTTCGAATCCGGCGGGCACCGGGTGCAGCGGGTCCCGGCCACCGAGACGCAAGGCCGCATCCACACCAGCGCCTGCACCGTCGCCGCCCTGCCGGAGCCGGACGAGACGCAGGCGGTCGAGATCAATCCGGCCGACCTTCGCATCGACACTTACCGCGCGTCAGGCGCCGGCGGCCAGCACATCAACAAGACCGATTCCGCGGTCCGGATCACGCATATCCCGACCGGCACCGTGGCCGAATGCCAGGACGATCGCTCGCAGCACCGCAACAAGGCGAAGGCGATGCAGGTGCTGGTGGCCCGCATTCACGAAAAGGAACGCAGCGCGCGCGCCGCCAGGGAAGCTGCGACGCGCAAGGGACTGATCGGCAGCGGCGACCGCTCGGACCGCATCCGCACCTACAACTTCCCGCAGGGGCGGCTGACCGACCACCGGATCAACCTGACGCTCTACAAGCTGCAGTTCATCATGGACGGCGAGCTGGACGAAGTGATCGAGGCCCTGCGGCTGGCCCGCAAAGCCGAACAGCTGGAGGCACTGGAGCACAGCGCGGCCGGCGGCGCGCGGCCATGACCCTCGACCAGGTGCTGGCCGGCGCCGTCGCTCGAGGGGTCGGGCGGCTGGACGCGCAACTGCTGCTGCTGCACGCCCTTAAACGCGCGCAGTCGGATCGGGCCTGGGTGCTGGCGCACGATGACCAGGACATCAGCGGGCAGGAAGAGCGCGTCTACAGCCAGCTCGTCGACCGGCGGGCCGGCGGAGAACCGCTCGCGTACCTCGTCGGCAGCAAGGAGTTCTTCGGCCTGCCCTTGCTAGTTGACAAGCGCGTCCTGGTGCCGCGGCCGGAGACGGAGACACTGGTGGAGTGGGCCCTGGAAGTGTTGGCCTGTGATCCCGGTCCGCGCACTGACCATCCATCGGTCATTGACCTGGGGACCGGCAGCGGCGCCGTCGCCCTCGCGATCAAGCACAGCCGGCCCGATGCCGCAGTCCAGGCGTTGGATTCGAGCGTGGACGCGCTTGCCGTCGCCGCAGCCAACGCGGGGGCGCTCAGGCTCGAGATCGGGCTGCGCCACGGATCCTGGCTCACTGGAACGACCGGGCGCTTCACCCTGATCGTCAGCAACCCGCCGTACGTCGCCGAACACGATCCGCACCTGGCCGGCCTGGTCCACGAGCCGCTCTCGGCACTGACGGCGGGCCCGCAAGGGCTGGACGACATCCGCGCCATCGCATCCGGCGCGCCCGCCCACCTCGAACCCGGCGGCTGGTTGCTGCTGGAACACGGATGGGACCAGGCGCAAGCCGTGCGTGAGGTGCTCCGGGCGGCTGGACTGTCGCGCGTCGGCAGCCGGCGCGACCTGGCGGGCATCGAGCGTTGCTCCGGCGGACAATGGCTTGAACTGGGATAATCGAATACAACGTCAAAGGCACAGGCCAGCAAGGAGATTTCATGAGCGACACCCAGCAACGCATCGACCAGCTCGTCAAGACCAGCGAGGTGCTGCTGTTCATGAAGGGCAATGCCAGCTTTCCGCAGTGCGGCTTCTCCGGCCGGGCGATTCAGATCCTCAAGGCTTGCGGCGTCGATCCGAAGGCCGTGACCACCGTGAACGTGCTGGAAGACGACGCCATCCGCCAGGGCATCAAGGAATACAGCAACTGGCCCACCGTTCCCCAGCTCTATGTGAAGGGCGAGTTCGTCGGCGGCTCGGACATCATGATGGAGATGTACCAGAGCGGCGAATTGCAGCAGGTTCTGGGCGCCACGCAGACGTGACCGTTTTCCTGTGACGGTGACCCGGATCCGGTCCGGGACCATCTCAATTCGGCCCGCCGGTCCCCTTGTCGTTCGGGCGCGTCGGGTCTGCCGGCCTCTCGCGCGCCGGTATCTCGTGGAAATCCCAGCTCCTGCTGGCCGCGAACACCGCGTCCGGATATTGCGGCTTGCCGCGGCTGCCGTTGTAGCGGCCGAGCGCCAGGAACAGATCGCCTTTCTCGCGCTCGATGTAGTGCTTCAGGATCACACAGCCGAAGCGCAGGTTGGTCTGCATGTGGAACAGCTTGCCGGGGTCGCCGTCACCGATGACACGGGTCCAGAACGGCATCACCTGCATGTAGCCGCGCGCACCCACCGGACTCAGCGCGAATTTTCGGAAATTGCTCTCCACCTGGATCAATCCGAGCACCAGCCCCGGGTCCAGGGCGGCGCGCTTGGTTTCGTACCAGACCGTCTGCAGGAATTCCTTGCGCTCGAGCCATTCGGTCTTGCGCTGCCGCAGCCGGGTGCTCATGACGCCGAGCCATCGCAAATACGCGAGCCGCGCGTCGGTGTCACGAAATTCGGGAATCGGGGGCGCACCACCGCCCGACACCGCGGCGCTCAGGGCATTGCGAACCGAGTCCACCAGCGGCTCCTCGACCTGACCGCCAGCCCCGGCGAATTCCGGCACCGAGAGCATCGCCAGCCCGCCCGATGCCGACTGGAGCAATTTCCGCCTGGAGATCACGGCGCCAGCCGGCCTTGCAGGAATTCGAACACGCCGGCTGCGGGCACCTTGGTGGCGGCCGCATCGCGGCGGTGCTGGTATTCAAGCTGCCCTTCCTTCAACCCGCGGTCGGAGATGACGACGCGGTGAGGCACGCCGATCAGTTCCCAGTCGGCGAACATGGCGCCGGGACGCTCTCCGCGGTCGTCCAGCATGACGTCGACGCCGGCCCCCGCCAGCTCGTCGTGCAGCTTGTGAGCGGCGGCCTTGACGTCGGCGCTCCGGTCCATGCCGATGGGGCAGATGACCACGGTGAACGGCGCGATCGCGTCCGGCCAGATGATGCCGCGCTCGTCATGGTTTTGCTCGATCGCCGCGGCCGGCAGCCGCGTGATGCCGATGCCGTAGCAGCCCATCTCCATCCATTGCGGCTTGCCGGTCTCGTCGAGAAAACTTGCGTTCATTGGCTGGCTGTATTTGGTGCCCAGGTAGAACACATGGCCCACCTCGATCCCGCGCTCGATCGACAGCTTGCCCTTGCCGTCGGGAGACAGGTCGCCTTCGACCACATTGCGCAGGTCGGCGATGGTTTCGGGCTCCGGCAGATCGCGGCCCCAATTGACGCCGGTCATGTGGAAGTCCGCCTCGTTCGCGCCACAGGTCCAGTCGCTCATCACCGCGACGTCGCGGTCGACGACGATCCTGGCAGCTTGCTTCATGGCGATCGGACCCAGATAACCGGGCCGGGTTCCGAAACAGGTCTCGATTTCCGCGACCGTGGCGAAGCGGAACCCGGCGTCCAGGCCAGCGACCTTGCCCACCTTGATTTCGTTCATGTCGTGGTCCCCGCGCAGCAACAGCAGCCAGATGGCAGACTTCACAAGCTCGCCCCGTTCATTCGACTGGTCGGTTGCAAGCACCAGCGACTTCACTGTCCTGGACAACGGCATGCCCAACAGGGCCGCGACCTCGGCACATGTGCTCTTCCCGGGCGTCGGGGTCTTCGCCATTGCCTGCGAAGCCGGCAGGCGCGGGCCGGCCGGCGCCAGCGCCTCGGCCTTTTCCATGTTCGCCGCGTAGTCGCCTTGTGCGTTGTAGACGATCGCATCCTCGCCCGTTGCCGCGATCACCTGGAACTCCTCCGACAGGTCGCCGCCGATGGCGCCGCTGTCAGCCGCAACGGCGCGATAGCGCAGCCCGAAGCGGTCGAAAATGGCCCGGTACGCCTGGGCCATCACCTGATAACTGGCCTTGGCCGACTGCACGTCGCGGTCGAAGCTGTACGCATCCTTCATGATGAATTCACGGCTGCGCATCACGCCGAAACGGGGCCTGCGTTCGTCGCGGAACTTGGTCTGGATATGGTAGAAATTTTTCGGCAGTTGCTTGTAGCTGCGCAGCTCCTGGCGCGCGATGTCGGTGACGACTTCCTCGCTGGTGGGCTGGATGATGAAATCGCGGTCGTGCCGGTCTTTCACCCGCATCAGCTCCGGGCCCATCGTGCTCCACCGGCGGGTTTCCTGCCAGAATTCAGCCGGCTGGACCACCGGCATCAGCAACTCCACCGCGCCGGCACGATTCATCTCTTCGCGCACGATCGCCTCGATCTTGCGGATCACGCGCAAGCCCATCGGCAGGTAGCTGTAAATGCCGGCACCGAGCTTTTTGACCATGCCGGCGCGGGTCATCAACTGGTGGCTCACCACTTCAGCGTCGGCCGGTGCTTCCTTGAGGGTGGAGATAAAGAACTGGGAAGCTTTCATCGAGGCGGCGCAACACGTTGTCCAGCTGGCGGAACCCTTGCCCGGCGGGCACCGGCGTGCATAATGAACTCAGTTAAAAAATTGGGGTTGATTATGCTTGACCGGGACGGCTTCAGGCCCAACGTCGGCATCATCCTGCTCAACCAGAAAAACCAGGTGTTCTGGGGCAAACGCATCCGCACCCACAGCTGGCAGTTTCCGCAGGGTGGCATCGACAGGGGGGAGACCCCGGAACAGGCCATGTACCGCGAGCTGCACGAAGAAGTGGGATTGCAGGCCGAGCATGTGCGGATCGTTGCCCGCACCCGCGACTGGTTGCGTTACGAGGTGCCGGACAGGTACATCCGCCGCGACGCCCGCGGCCATTACAAGGGACAAAAGCAGATCTGGTATCTGCTGCAGCTCACCGGTCACGACTGGAACCTCAATCTGCGCGCCACCAACCATCCCGAGTTCGATGCGTGGCGCTGGAACGAGTACTGGGTGTCGCTCGACGTCGTCGTCGAATTCAAGCGCGGCGTCTATGAAATGGCGCTGACCGAATTGGCCCGCTTCCTGCCGCGGCACGACCACCGCAACCGCTACCTGCGCACCGGCATGCGCACGCGCGAGCACGACGGTAGCGAGGGCATGGAGCAGATGCCGGGGGGTGGTTTCGAGTTGCCGCCGGGAGCCACCTTCGAGCCCGACCCACAGTCGAGCCTGAACGCGATGTCGCTGGACGGCAAGCATGCCCCGAACTAGCCGGGCGGTCCTGGCGCTGGCCTTCTGCGCCGGAATCGCCCAGGCGCAACTGGCCCCACCCGATCCCGACTGGAAAGAGCTGGAAGCGCCGGCGCCGCCGCAGCTTCGCACCGACGCCCTGGTGCACATCGACATGTCTTCTTCCGCCTTGCGCTTCGGCGTCGATCCGGCCTCGGTTGCGGTCGGTGCCGACGGAATCGTGCGGTATGTCGTCGTCGCCATCAGCAACTCCGGCGCCGTCAACGGGTTCTACGAGGGCATTCGCTGCGGCACGGCTGAAGTGCGGCTGTATGCGCGCCATAGCCCGGACCGGGGCTGGGTGCCGGTGCCGGACAGCCGGTGGCAGCCGTTGCACGAGAACCGGCTCTCCAGCCACAGCCTGGTCATCGCCCGTAACGGCGCCTGTATCGGCAGCGCTGCGAACCAGAGCGCGGCGCGGATCGTCCGGGACCTCGTTGGCAACGGCAACCGCCGCTTCTGGAACGACTAGCACGCCTGCCGCAGGCGCCCCCCGAACGACGCCCTCAGGCCCGCTCCCCGGAGGTCAGGCGGCGCGAATTCGCCGGGTCGCGAAACACCAGCGGATGCTCGCGCACCGAAGCCGTCGCGGCGGTCCCGGCCCGGGCCACTGCATCCAGCACCAATGCGTGGTGCGGGCTTTTGACGCACACCGGATCGGCGGCGGATGGGTCGTTGGCAATCAGGTACGCCTGGCAGCGGCAGCCGCCCAGGTCCTGTTCGCGCTGGTCGCAACTCGAGCATGGCTCCTTCATCCAGCCGGTACCCCGGTAACGGTTGAAGCCTTCGGAGTCGAACCAGATTTCGCGCAAGCCGGCCGAGCGCACGTTCGGGAATTCCAGCCCCGGCAACATGCGCGCGGTGTGGCAAGGCAAGGCCGTCCCGTCCGGTGTGACGGTCATGAACATGCTGCCCCAGCCGTTGACGCACTTCTTGGGTTGCCCCTCGTGGTAATCGGGCGCAACGAAAAATAGCCGCATGCGGTCTCCGAGCTTCAGGCGCCAGCTGTCGGTGACGGCTTCCGCGCGCTGCAACTGTTCGCGGGTCGGCAGCAGCTGGTCCCGGTTCAGGAAGGCCCAGGAGTAATACTGGGTGTTGGCCAGTTCCAGGTATTCGGCGCCCAGATCCGCGGCCATGGCGATGATCCGGTCGATGTGGTCGATGTTGTGGCGGTGGATGACCACGTTCATCACCATCGGCCAGCCCTGCTCCTTGATCAGCGCGGCGACACGGTTTTTCAAGGCGAACGTCTTGGTGTTCGACAGGAAGTCGTTCAT
>JAYUHN010000223.1:0-5120 GCA_043766965.1 Ramlibacter sp.
TTCACCATGTCGAACTTGAACAGGCGGCATTCGATCGGGCCGTTCCACATCGGGACCCGCCGCGTTTCCTTCAGCCGCATCTTCGAGGGCAGTTTCAGGTCCGGCGTCAGCACCCAGGCGGTCCAGCCGCTGTAATTCTTTTTCCAGTGGGTCGCGAGCTGCGCAAAGAAATCGCCACCGTCGCCGGCCTGGGCACTCTCTCGCGCGCCGCTTCGCCCGACGCCGGCGATGCCCGCGGCTTCGATGCGCTCGCCATAAGGCGGGTTGAGGAGCATCACGCCCGGCGTTTCACCCGGGGGCATGCGTTGCAGCGCGTCGCCGCCGCGAAACTGCACGATCTCGCCGACACCGGCCCGCTCGGCGTTGCGCTGGGCGAAATCGACCATGCGGTGCGCCACGTCGCTGCCGAAGATGCCGGGCGTGTGCACTACACGCGCTTCGTCGGCCTCCTTCCTGATGCCGGCCCAGACATGCGGCTGGTTCGGCAACAGCTTTTCGAACCCGAAGCGCCGCAGGCTTCCGGGCGCGATCCTGCATGCGATCTGCGCCGCCTCGATGGCGATCGTGCCGCTGCCGCAGCACGGGTCGTACAAGGGCACGCCGCTGTCCCAACCGCTGGCGGCGATCATGGCCGCGGCCAGCGTCTCTTTCAGCGGGGCTTCGCCCTTCTCCTCGCGCCAGCCGCGCTTGAACAGTGGTTCGCCCGACGTGTCGATGTAGAGCGTTGCGTTGTCGGTCGTGAGGTGGGCATAGATGCGCACGTCGGGGGACTGCGTGTCGACGCTCGGCCGCTCTCCGCCCTTCCGGCGAAAACGGTCGGCCACGGCGTCCTTGATCTTGAGCGCGGCGAAGTTCAGGCTCTTGAGCGGACTGTGCTGCGCCGTCACCTCGATCTTGAACGTCTGCCGGGTCGTGAACCAGATCTCCCAGGCGACCGCGGCCGCCGCTTCATAGAGGTCGTTCTCGCTGCGGTACATCGTGTGCGACAGCTGCACCAGCACCCGCTGCGCCAGCCGGCTGTGCAGGTTCAGCAGCAACGCGTCGCGCCACGACGCGCGCAGCACGACGCCGCCGCGCCCCACCAGCAGGTCCTCCCCCTTCAGGCCGGTGACGCGATGCACCTCGTCGGCCAGGAGATCTTCGACCCCTGCGGCGCAGGGCAGGAACAGTTGCAGCTGATTCATCGGGTCAGGGATTTCATCAGAGCGTCTTGCGAAGATTCGCCGGAGCGATGCGCAGCGCTTCACGGTACTTGGCCACAGTGCGGCGGGCGCATTCGATGCCCTGCTCCTTCAGGATGTCGGAGATCTGGCTGTCGGACAAGGGCTTCGTCAAGCTTTCGGAGGCGACGAACTGCTTGATGAGCGCCCGCACCGCGGTGCTGGACGCGTTGCCGCCGGTCTCGGTGCCGAGCGCCGAGCCGAAGAAATACTTGAGCTCGAAGGTGCCGTACGGTGTCGACATGTACTTGGCGGTGGTGACGCGGCTGATGGTCGATTCATGCAGTCCGAGCTCGTCGGCGATCTCGCGCAGCACCAGCGGCCGCATCGCCAGCTCTCCGTGCACGAAGAAACTCTTCTGCCGCTCCACGATCGCGTTCGAGACCCGCAGGATCGTGTCGAACCGCTGCTGGATGTTCTTGATGAACCAGCGGGCCTCCTGCAGCCGCTGCTGCAGCGCCTGGTGGCCTTCGCCCTTGTGCGATTTCAACGCGCCGGCGTAGATGTCGTGCACCCGCAGCCGCGGCATGACATCCGGGTTGAGTTGCACCCGAAAGCGCGGCTGGCCGCCCCGCGCGATCCGGGTGACCAGCACGTCCGGCACGACGATGTTGCGTTCGACGTCGACGAAACGGCGTCCCGGCTTGGGCTCGAGCCGGGTGATCAGCCCGATCCCGGCCTTGATGCGCGCCTCGGTCTCGCCACACAGCTGCGCCAGGCGCTTCACGTCCCGCCGCGCCAGCAGGTCGATCGGCTGGGCGCAGATCGCCAGCGCTGCATGGCAGGGCGCATCCTGCGCCGCGCCGGCCTGCCGCAGCGCGCGCAATTGGAGCGACAGGCACTCCGCCAGCGAGCGGGCACCGACGCCGACCGGCTCCAGGTGATGCAGCAGGCCGAGGGCGACGGTGAAGCGATGCACCAGCTCGTCCACCTGGTCCTGGTCATCGCCCGCGAGGCCCCGCGCGAGGTCTTCGAACCGGTCCTGCAGGTAGCCGTCGTCGTTCAGCGATTCGATCAGGAAGCGCAGCGCCGCGCTGTCCTCCGGGCTCAGGCGCAGCGACAGCGCCTGCCGGTGCAGATGGCTTTGCAGGGATTCCTGGCCGCGGGCGAGGTCGGTGGCGTCGACGTCGCTGTCGTCGCCCAGGTTGTTCTTGCGCGCGGGCGCATCGCCGCCCCACTCGCCGTCGTCCGCAACGACTTCGTTGCCGCCGTCCCCACCCCAGTCGGGTGTGTCCGACTCGGCCACCGTCGCAGGCTCTGCTTCACTGGTGGCGGTCGCGCGCTCCGTGTCCGCCGACGGCGGCGCGAATTCTGGGCTGAACTCGGCGTCATGCTCGTCTTCCCGGGCCGGCGTGTCGGCCTGCGCCAGGCCGAATTCCTCGCGTGCCGCTTCTTCCTGCGTCAGTTCCAGGAACGGGTTGTCGTCCAGCATCTGCTCGACTTCCTGCGACAGTTCGAGCGTGGACAACTGCAGCAGGCGGATCGACTGCTGCAGCTGAGGCGTGAGCGCCAGGTGTTGTGAAACACGAAGCGAAAGACCCTGCTTCATGAGGAAATCACCATTCAGGAAACCTGAGGGGTGAGCGCCGCCGGGCCGCCCCAAGGCGCGAAGGCCCCACGCACCGGCAAAGCCGAGGCCCTTTCCCCGACTCGGGGCAGCGCCAAACACGAAGGACAAGCGTGGGGGCCATTCACATGCGAAAGTGTTCGCCGAGATACACGCGCCGCACTTCCGCGTTGTTCACGATGTCCGAGGGCGTGCCCTGTGCCAGCACGGTGCCGTCGCTGATGATGTAGGCATGGTCGCAGATGCCCAGGGTCTCGCGCACGTTGTGGTCGGTGATCAGCACGCCGATGCCGCGCGACTTGAGGTAGCCGATGATCCGCTGGATCTCGATCACCGCGATCGGGTCGATGCCGGCGAACGGCTCGTCCAGCAGGATGAAGCGCGGCTGGGTCGCCAGCGCGCGGGCGATCTCGACCCGCCGCCGCTCGCCGCCGGACAGCGCCAGCGCCGGCGAGTCGCGCAGGTGGTCGACCCTCAGTTCCTGCAGCAGCTGCGCCAGGCGCCGGTCGATTTCGTGGCGGGAGAACGGCTTGCCCTGGGAATCCCGCTGCAATTCGAGCACCGCGCGCACGTTCTCCTCGACGTTCAGCTTGCGAAAAATCGAGGCTTCCTGCGGCAGGTACGACAGGCCCAGCCGCGAGCGGCGGTGGATCGGCATGTGTTCGACCGAACTGCCATCGATCGAGATCTCGCCGGCATCGGCCCGCACCAGCCCCACGATCATGTAGAACGAAGTCGTCTTGCCTGCGCCGTTCGGTCCCAGCAGTCCGACCACCTCGCCCTTCGCCACAGTCAGCGACACGTCCTTGACGACGTGCCGGCTGCCATAGCTCTTGCGCAGGTTGAGGGCCTCGAGCCGGCTGGTCGAGGCCTGGGCCGCCGGCGCGGGCGGCGCGACCTCGGCCATGTCGGTCACTTCTTCTCCCCGCCGATGGTCGTGCTCTGGCGCAACTGGACCGGTGGCTGGGGCACGGCGGGTGCGGATGCCGTGTTGCGGGGCGATAGCACCGCACGGATGCGGCCGGCCGGGACCCCGGGTGTGGACGTGGAGCCGCCAGGGCCGCCGTCCACCGTGAAGACGTCGGTGCTGTTGTCGTAAGTGATCAGGCTGCCGCTCATCTCGTCTGCCACGCTGGCGCCGCGCAGCCGGCGCAGTTCGGCCCGCTTCAGAAACTTCACCCGGTCGGCCTTGCCGTCGTACTCGATGACGTCAGCCTCCCCCTCGATGTACTCGTCCAGGCCTTCACGCTTCTGCTTGTAATAGGCGAGCTTGCCGGTTTCAGCTGTCACCACCCCGTACTGGTAGCCCTCGGGATCCTGGCGGACATCGACCTTCGCTCCGCGGATCAGGATGGTCCCCTTGGTGATGACGACCCGGCCGGTAAAGACGCTGGTCTGCTTCAGGTCGTCGTAACGCAGCGCATCGGCTTCGACGTTCATCGGCTTGTTTTTGTCGGCCTTTTCCGCCCAGGCGGGGGCGATGGCTAGGACGGCCAAAAGGAAGCCGGCAAGGACAGCGAGAGGGTCTTTCATAGGGGGCACGAATCTTGCTGGCATTGTACCGGCGTGGAGAGCCCGGGACTTCTTACGCGCCCGTCGCCCGGCGACCACAAACACAGACTCCCGCATGAGCGGCGCTAACTGGCGCCCTCAGGCTTGCGCCCGCGTGTCCGGAGTCCCGGCCGCCCACTCGGCCGCAGGGGCCGTGACCTTGTCGATTCCGAAGGCGCCGACCACTTTGACGAGGCTTGCCGCCTGTTCATGCATTGCATCGGCAGTTGCAGCCGCCTCGTCCACGAGTGCGGCGTTCTGGCGTGTCATGGCGTTCAAAGTCGACACGGCGAGATTGACCTGTTCGATCCCAACGTTCTGCTCACCGCTGGTTGCTGCGATCTGGGCCATGATCTGCGTGATGTCGCGCACGCTCAGCACGATCTGCTCCATGGTCTGTCCCGCCAGGCCGACCAGGGCGCTGCCGGCGTCGATCTGCTCCGCGGAATCCGTGATCAGACTCTTGATCTCATGAGCGGCGGCGGCGCTGCGTTGCGCAAGAGTCCTGACCTCGGTGGCGACGACCGCGAAGCCCCGCCCCGCGACTCCCGCACGCGCCGCTTCCACCGCGGCATTCAGTGCCAGGATGTTGGTCTGGAAGGCGATGCCGTCGATGATCGAGATGATCTCGACGATGTTGCTCGAGGATGCGCTGATGGAATTCATCCTGTCGATGACCTGCGACACCACATCGCCGCCCTTGACGGCGACGTCCGATGCCGAATTCACCAGCTTGTTCGCTCGCAGCGCATTTGCGGAATTCCGCTGCACCGCCGACGTCA
>JAYUHN010000224.1:0-1869 GCA_043766965.1 Ramlibacter sp.
AAGCAGGTCAACGACTACGTCACCGAAGTCGACCATGCGGCGGAGGCGACGATCATCGAGACACTGCTCACCGCCTACCCGGACCATGGCATCTGGGCCGAGGAATCGGGCAAGACCCACGGCGCGAAAAATGCGGAAAGTGTCTGGATCATCGATCCGCTGGACGGCACCACCAACTTCATCCATGGCTTTCCCGTCTACTGCGTGAGCATTGCGCTGGCGGTGCGCGGCAGGGTCGAGCAGGCGGTCATCTACGACCCGAGCCGCAACGACCTGTTCACCGCCACCAATGGGCGCGGCGCCTACCTGAACGAGCGGCGACTGCGCGTTTCCAAGCGCATCCAGCTCAAGGACAGCCTGGTCTCCACCGGTTTCCCGTTCCGGCCGGGCGACAACTTCAACAACTACCTGCGCATGATGGCCGAAGTGATGCAGCGCACGGCGGGCCTGCGCCGGCCCGGCGCCGCGGCGCTCGATCTGGCCTACGTGGCCGCCGGTTTCACCGAAGGCTTTTTCGAAACCGGGCTGTCGCCGTGGGACGTCGCCGCCGGCTCGCTGCTGGTGACCGAAGCGGGCGGCCTGATCGGCAACTTCACCGGCGAATCCGATTTCCTGGAACAGAAGGAATGCGTCGCCGGCAACCCGAAGGTCTATGGGCAGCTGGTCGCCATCCTGCACAAGTACAGCAAATTCGCCAGCGCCGGTGAGAAAGCCGCGCTGCGCCAGAGCACCGAAACGCTGGTCGCTCCCAACATGCGCCCCGGCGCCGGTCTCGACGACGCCCAGGCCTGAGGCATCGGATGGACGACCTGGCCGCGGTGATGGCCGAAAGCCCCTGGCTGGCCACGACCGGCATCGCGCTGGTCGGCGTGGTCGCCGCGCTGGTGTTGCACCGCGTGGTCGGCTCGCTGGCGCGCCGCCATACCGCGCGGGCCCCCATCATCAACGCGATGCTGGTGGCGCTCGAAAAACCGGCGGGCGCGGTGCTGCCGCTGCTCGCGTTGCAGCTGGTGTGGCAGGGCGCGCCGGACACCCTGGGCCACATGGAGCAGGCGCGCCATGTGAACGGGGTCCTGCTGATCGCCAGCCTCACCTGGCTCGTGATCGCGGCGATCCAGGGCTTCGCCCGCGGCATCGTCGCGCGCAACCCGCTGACGGTGGAAGACAACCTCCATGCGCGGCGCATCCACACCCAGACGACGGTGTTCGCGCGCAGTGCCATGGTGTTGGTGGTCATCGCCGGCGCGGCGATGGCGTTGATGACATTTCCAGGCGCGCGCCAGGTGGGCGCGAGCCTGCTGGCTTCGGCCGGCGTGATCGGCATCGTCGGCGGGATCGCGGCGCGACCGGTGTTCAGCAACCTGATTGCCGGCCTGCAGCTGGCACTGGCGCAACCGATCCGGATCGACGACGTGCTGATCGTGAAGGGCGAGAACGGCCGCGTCGAAGAAATCACCGGCACCTACGTCGTGCTCAAGCTGTGGGACGAACGCCGGCTGATCGTGCCGCTGCAATGGTTCGTCGACAACCCGTTCGAGAACTGGACCCGCATCGCGTCGCAGCTGACCCAGAGTGTCTACCTGTTCGTCGACTTCACCACCCCGCTGGAGCCGTTGCGTGCCGAGTTGACGCGACTGGTCGAAGGCGCGCCCGAGTGGGACCAGCGGCTGGCGAGGGTCGACGTCGTCGACAGCACGGAGCGCGCGATGAAGGTGCGTGTGCTTGTCACTGCGTCCAATTCAGGGTTGGCCTTCGACCTTGGCTGCCGGGTGCGCGAAGGCCTGATTGCCTTTCTCGCGTGCCGGTACCCGCAGTCACTGCCGGTGCTGCGGATGGAACCGCCGGCCGCGATCCAGGCTGGGACTAGGC
>JAYUHN010000225.1:0-1869 GCA_043766965.1 Ramlibacter sp.
GCCTGCGGATAGGCTGCCACGGCGTCGGCCTGCAAACTCGACGATGTCAGCACCACCCTGCGCCCTTCCCGCGGCTTGAAGCGCGCCGATTCCAGCCGCAGGTAGGTCATGAGGCGCGGACTGGTCGCGATCTTCAACCAGCGCCACGCGCGCCGCCAGCCCGTGCGCCCTGCCAGCAGGTTGTGCCGCACCGGCTTGACGTGGATGGTCTGCACGCCACCGTGCCAGGTGTTTTCGTGCGAGTGCACGACATCGAACCCGCGCCGTGTCGCCAGCCACGTCGCCGTCGCATACCAGAGCTGGTTCAGCCAGCGAGACCTGCGCAATGGCCGGCTGACGCGGTGGTAGGTCACCCCGGGCCACGCATGGTCGATCTCCTGCGCGAACACGTGGATCTCGTGCTGCCGCGCCAGTTGTTCCACCAGCCGGATCGAATAGCTCTCGGCGCCGCCCCCGCTGGGGCTGAACACCCGGTTCAGCACCGCCACCCGCAGCCGGGGGCCGTTGCGTGAGTCCCTCATGGCCGCTTGCCATCCTCGTAGCCGGTCGCCACCTTGAGCCAAAGGAGCGGCAACGAAGTGGAGCGCAGCACCGGCACGCGCGGCAGTTCGAACAGGTCGTCCGAGCCCGCGGCCCGGGACCGTGCGGTCGTCGTCGCGGTGGCGTAACCAGCGCCGCGCACCATCTCCACGTGCTCGGGCCGGTGCGACCCGTAGGGGTAGCAGAAATGCCGCACCGATGCTGCGAGGCGCTGTTCCAGCTCGCGCTTGCAGCCCGCGATCTCCTCGCGCGCCGTGGCCTCATCGGCCGTCGCCAGGTCCACGTGATTGCGGGTATGCGCGCCGACTTCCTGTCCGCCCGCGATCCAGGCCTTCAGCTGCGCGTCGTTCATCAAGGGTCTCGCGGGGATGCCTTTCGCATGGTCCCAGACATTGGAGCCACCGATCTGGCCGCTGACGATGTAGCAGGTCGAGGAAAAGCCATGGCGCCGCAGTACCGGCAACGCATGCTCCAAGTTGTTCACATAGCCGTCGTCCAGCGTGATCCCGACGACCTTGCCGGTCTGGTCGCCGCGCAGGTAAGGTTCGAGCGCCGTCATCGACAGCCCGCGGTAGCCGAGCATCTGGAGTAGCGCCATCTGCCGCGCGAAGGCGCCGGGCGCCACCACCAGGCCCCGGTACGGCACGCCACGCAGAGGCGGCCGGTCGACCTGGTGGTAGGTGAGGATGGGGATCGGGCGCCGCATCTTCAATGTGTCGAGGACAGAGCAGCCTGCGGTTGGTCTGTCCCGCAAGCTTGATCGGTTGAGGACAGAGCAACCTGCGGTTGGTCTGTCCCGCAAGGTTCAGAGAAGCACAATGTCGTACTGCTCCTGGCCCATTGCGCTTTCGCTTTGCAGCGAGATCGACTTGCCGATGAATTCCGACAAGCCGGCCAGATGCTGGCTCTCTTCGTCCAGGAACAATTCGATCACCTTGGGCGAAGCGACGATGCGGTATTCGCGCGGGTTGAACTGCCTGGCCTCCCGCAGGATCTCGCGCAGGATGTCGTAGCACACGCTGCGCGCCGTCTTCACCGTTCCCTTGCCCTGGCACGACTCACACGGCTCGCACAGCATGTGCGCCAGCGACTCCCTGGTGCGCTTGCGCGTCATCTCCAGCAAGCCGAGCTGCGAGAAACCGCCGGCCATGGTCTTGACCCGGTCGCGCGCTAGCTGTTTGCGGAATTCGGCCAGCACGGCGTCGCGGTGCTCCTCGCGTCCCATGTCGATGAAGTCCACGATGATGATGCCGCCCAGGTTGCGCAGCCGCAGCTGCCGCGCGATGGCCTGCGCCGCCTCGAGGTTGGTCTTGAAAATCGTGTCGTCGA
>JAYUHN010000226.1:0-5100 GCA_043766965.1 Ramlibacter sp.
CGAGCGCAGTCCGGGCGCCACCTGCGCCCGCACCTCGTGCCCCAGCAAGCCGAACTGCGTTGCGACGGGCGCCTCGAACCCCTTGCACAACCAGGCCACCGGAGCCGCACAATCCCGCAGGGCCAGCAACAAACCCCGCAGACCAGCCATCGGAGTTGCAATCACGACCAGGTCGACGTCGGAACACCGCTGCGGCAAGTCGGCATGCGGCGAAGCCAGCAGCTGCAGCGCAGGCGGAAGCGCGACGCCGGGAAGGTAGCGGATGTTTTCGCGTGCCGATAGCAGCGCGGCGACTTGTCGTGGATCGCGGGCCCAGAGCGACACTTCATGGCGCTGCGACGCGCTCACCGCAAGGGCGGTGCCCCAGGCGCCGGCACCGAGGACGAGGATTCGCATGGCTGCGTAGCGGGGGGCGCCGGTCAGCCGGCCGCGTCAGGCCGAGGTGACGATCTGCGGAATCTCGGGCTGCTGCTGCGCCAGCTGGGCCTGCTGCTGCTCGTACATCGCCTGGAAGTTGATCTCCGCCAGATGCACCGGCGGGAAGCCGGCGCGGGTAACGATGTCCGCCACGTTGCCACGCAGGTACGGATACACGATCTGCGGGCAGGCGATGCCCATGATGGCGTTCATCTGCTCCTGTGGCATGTTGCGGATCTCGAAGATGCCGGCCTGCTTGACCTCGATCAGGAACATGGTCTTGTCCTTGAGCTTGGTGGTCACGGTGGCCGTGACGCAGACTTCGTACACGCCATCCGCCGCCTGCCCGGCTTCGACGCCCAGCTGGATGTCGACCGAAGGCTGTTCCTGTTCGAGCAGGATGGCAGGTGAATTTGGTTGCTCCAGCGATGCTTCCTTGAGGTACACGCGCTGAATCTGGAATACGGGGTCTTGCTGGTCGGCCATGGCTGGATCTTTCCGGAGCGGTTCAAAAACAATGCCCGCCGGGAAGCTTTCCGCAGCGGGCGGCCCAAACGGGATGGAATGATTATCTCAGGGGCGGCAACGGCGCCCAGGCATTACGCGCCGTTCAGCAGCGGCAGCAGGGCGCCCCGGCTGTCGAGCGTCACGAGCTCGTCGCAGCCGCCAACGTGGGTGTCGCCGATGAAGATCTGCGGAACAGTACGACGACCGGTTGCCTCGATCATCCGGGCCCGTTCGTCGGGTTGCACGTCGACGCGGATTTCGTCGATCTGCTCGACGCCGCGGGCCTTGAGGATCTGCTTGGCGCGAATGCAGTAGGGGCAGACGGCGGTGGTGTACATCTTGACGGGTTTCATGCATCTTTCCGGCGGGACTCACGCCTTCTCGACCGGGAGATTAGCTTCTTTCCACGATTTCAGCCCGCCCGCCATGGCTTGGGCCTTCTCGTAACCCAGTTTCCGGGCAATGCCCTCGGCCCGCACGGCGCGGCCGCCGCTGGCGCACACCAGGATCAACGGCAAGGTCTTGTTCTTGACCACTTCCGGCAACCGCTTTTCCAGCTGGCCCAGCGGTACGTTGCGGGCGCCGCCCACGTGGCCGGCCGAAAATTCCTCGGGCTCGCACACATCGACCACGATGCCCCGTTCCCGGTTGATGAGCTGGACCGCGCCGGCCGGTGTCAGTGCGCCACCGGTGGCGCCCTTGACCAGCGGCCACAGCAGCATGCCTCCCGAGACCGCGGCGACGGCGATGATCATCCAGTTCTCGACGATGAAATTCACGGTTTTCCTTGAAGTAGACGAAGAAGGCGAGCCCGCGATTCTAAAATGCCGGCTCCGCCACCGCCTTTCCTTCGCCTGAACCATGTACAAACTCGTGCTGCTGCGCCACGGCGAATCCACCTGGAATCTCGAAAACCGCTTCACCGGCTGGACCGACGTCGACCTGACGCCGACCGGCGTGCAGCAGGCCAGGGAGTCGGGCCAGCTGCTGAAGGCCGGGCATTACGATTTCGACCTTTGCTACACCAGCGTTCTCAAGCGCGCGACGCACACGCTCTGGCACTGCCTGGACGAGATGGACCGTACCTGGCTGCCGGTGGCCCACAGCTGGCGCCTGAACGAACGCCACTACGGCGCGCTGCAGGGCCTGAACAAGGCCGAGACCGCGAAAAAGTTCGGCGATGCGCAGGTGCTGGCATGGCGCCGCAGCTACGACGAACCGCCGCCGCCCCTCGAGGCGACCGACCCGCGCAGCGAGCGGTCCGACATCCGTTACGCCAAGCTGGCGCCGCAGCAGGTGCCGCTGACCGAATGCCTGAAGGACACGGTGGCCCGCGTGCTGCCGTTCTGGAAGGAATCGGTCGGGCCGGCCGTGCAGGCCGGCAAGCGCGTGCTGGTGTCGGCTCACGGCAACTCGATGCGCGCTTTGGTCAAGTACCTGGACGGGGTGTCGGACTCGGACATCGTGAACCTGAACATCCCGAACGGCATTCCGCTGGTGTACGAACTGGACGCGCACCTGAAGCCCCTGCGCCATTACTACCTCGGCGATGCGCAGGCCGCGGCGGATGCGGCAGCGGCGGTTGCCAGCCAGGGGCAGGGCTGACGAGGTCAAGCGGTGGTAAATCTACGACTTTTCCACGATTTCGCAGCACCGGTGGGAACCCTGAACCGATGGCGGCGTCATACCTCGCTGCCCAGGTGTAGTATTGAAAGTCGAGAGGACTTTTCACTGATATGAGCCACAAACTCAAGATTGCCGGCTGGATTTCCGTTGGCGCGCTGGCCGGCGCGCTCACCACCGTTTCGCTGCAGACGGTTGCCCGTGGCTCGATGGCGCCGCTTCCGCTCGAAGAGCTGCAGCAGCTCGCCGCCGTGTTCGGCATGGTCAAGAGCGACTATGTGGAACCGGTCGACGAGAAGAAGCTGATCACCGATGCCATTTCCGGCATGGTGGCCAGCCTCGATCCCCATTCGCAGTACTTCGACAAGAAGTCGTTCAAGGAATTCCGGGAAGGCACCTCCGGCCGCTTCGTCGGGGTCGGGATCGAAATCTCGCAGGAAGACGGCCTGGTCAAGGTGGTGTCGCCGATCGAAGGCTCGCCGGCATTCCGCGCCGGGCTGAAGCCGAACGACCTGATCACGAAGATCGACGACACGCTGGTGAAGGGACTGAGTCTGAACGAGGCGGTCAAACGCATGCGCGGCGAGCCCAACACGAAGGTGATGCTGACGATTTTCCGCAAGGACGAGAACCGCAGCTTTCCGGTGACGATCACCCGCGAAGAAATCCGAACCCAGTCGGTGCGGGGCAAGGTCGTCGAGCCGGGCTACGCCTGGATCCGGCTGTCCCAGTTCCAGGAGCGGACCGTCGACGATTTCGCCCGGAAGGTCGAGGAAATCTACAAGGCCGAACCCAACCTGAAAGGGATGGTGCTGGACCTGCGCAACGATCCGGGCGGCCTGCTCGATGCCGCCGTCGCGGTCTCGGCCGCGTTCCTTCCCGAGAACGTGACGGTGGTGTCCACCAACGGACAACTGGCCGAAAGCAAGTTCGTTTACAAGGCGTCGCCGGAGTTCTACCAGCGCCGTGGCACCGATCCGCTGCGCCGCCTGCCGGCCGCACTCAAGACAGTGCCGCTGGTGGTGCTCGTGAACGAAGGCTCGGCGTCGGCCAGCGAGATCGTCGCTGGCGCGCTGCAGGATTACAAGCGCGGCACCATTCTTGGAAGCCAGACGTTCGGCAAGGGCTCGGTGCAGACAGTGCGCCCGCTCGGCCCCGACACCGGCCTGAAGCTGACCACCGCCCGCTACTACACGCCGAGTGGCAAGTCGATCCAGGCCAAGGGCATCGTGCCCGACGTCATGGTGGATGACAGCGAAGAAGGCAGTCCGTTCGCGGTCCTGCGCACCCGCGAAGCCGACCTCGAGAAGCACCTTGGCAGCGGCCAGGGCGCCGATGCGAAAGATCCGGCCCGCGAGAAGCTGCGCGACGACGCCCGCAAGAAGGCCGAACTGGAAGCGTTGAAGCCGCCGGTCGAGCGCAAGGTGCCCGAGTTCGGCGGCGACAAGGACTTCCAGCTGGTGCAGGCCATCAACCAGCTCAAGGGCCGGCCGGTCCTGATCAGCAAGACAATGGTCGAGCGCAAGGACGAGAAAAAGGAAAATTGACAGGTGACAGGACACGTCCTGTCATCCCCGCGAAAGCGGGGACCCAGCTCCCCACTCTCAAGGCCGGCACCCGCCGGCCTTTTCATTGGGTCCACAATCGCCGCATGACTGACGACCAGCTGCTGCGCTATTCGCGCCACATCCTGCTCGAAGAGTTGGGCATCGACGGCCAGCAACGGCTGCTTGCCGCGCGCGCATTGGTGATCGGAGTCGGAGGCCTGGGTTCTCCGGTTGCGCTTTATCTGGGCACGGCAGGCGTCGGCCGCATCACCCTGGTGGACAACGACACCGTCGATCTCACCAATCTCCAGCGCCAGATTGCGCACAGCGTGGCGCGCATCGGAATGCCCAAGAGCCGCTCAGCTCAACAGGCCATCGCCGCGATCAATCCCGACGTCGAAGTCGTCGCGGTCCAGGCCCGCGCCGAGCCGGAAATGCTTGACCAACTGGTGCCGGCCGCGGACGTGGTGCTGGACTGCTGCGACAACTTCGTGACGCGCCAGGCGATCAACGCCGCCTGCGTGAAGCACGCCAAGCCCCTGGTCTCCGGAGCGGCGATCCGCTTCGATGGCCAGATCTCGGTCTATGCACCGGCCAATGCCGCGTCGCCCTGCTATGCGTGCGTCTTTCCGCCCGACACTGACCCGGAGCAGACCCGCTGCGCCACGCTCGGCGTGTTCGCGCCGCTCGTGGGAATCATCGGCGCCATGCAGGCGGCCGAGGCGCTGAAACTGCTCAGCGGCGCCGGCCCTTCGCTCGAGGGACGGATGCTGATGCTCGATGGCCGGACGATGGAGTGGAGCGACATGAAGATTCCGCGCAACCCGGATTGCCCGGTTTGCGCCGACCGACCTCGCGCCAACGGCTGACGCCGCGGCAATTTACTTTGCCTTCGCAGCGGCCGCGTTGCGCTCTTGTGGCAAACGTTCGAGCTTTTCCAGCCGCTCGCGCGCCATCTCATCGGGATCAGCACGGGATTTTGGCGCCCCTCCCAGCAGCGACGCAT
>JAYUHN010000227.1:0-13421 GCA_043766965.1 Ramlibacter sp.
TGCCGCTACTGCCGCTACTGCCGCTACTGCCGCTACTGCGTGGGCCACGCGTAATAGGCGATGCCTTCAAGCGCATAGGCGGGTGAATCCTTCAACAACGCCGCCTTTGCCAACTCGCTCAAAGTGTAGAAGTGGGAAACGACGGTGGCGTTGTAGAAGCGGTACATCGGGTTGGCTGTGCCACCCGGTAGCGGCTGCGCATACCAGCCGATGCCTTCGTCAGTGAACTCGGGAAAGCGGGCCAGCACCGCATCCTTTTCGATCGCGCTCATGGTGTAGAAATGGCGGCGATTGAGCCGGTTGTAGAGGCGAAAAACCGGCGACGCGCCGCCGATCTGGCGGTCGTATGCGTAGAACGCAACGCCTTCGTAGGCGAAGGTCGGAAAGGTCGCGAGCACATAGTCCCGATCGGCCGGATTTGCCGTATAAAAGTGCGCGGCGGTCGCGTGGTTGTAGAAGCGGTGCACCGGCACGCGCGCCAGGGCCACGGTTCCCGCCAACGTCGTCCCGTTGTTTCCGTCGGGGCTGAGCCAGCGAGTGAGCGCCGCGTTGTAAGCCAGGTCGAAGCGCCCATATGCGTTCAACCCTGAGGGCTGCAGGCAGCTGGCGCCGCCGCCTTTGAGCTGCCCCACGAGGAAGCGCCCACTGCCGATCGCGGCGAACAGGCCGGACCCGCTGCTGCCGCTTTCGACCGTGCCCTGCGACCATCTCGCGCTCAGGTAATTGCCGGTCGCCTGGGTTGCAAACTGGCAGTTGAAGACATCCGGCGAGGGGATGCCGCAATTCATGAAGCCATCGAAAACGCCGCGGCTGATTTTCTGGAGGTCGGCATGCGGGTGGTGGATGCCCACCAGGTCCTGCCCCGACTGCGGCGGCGCGCTCGACCAGCCGGCGAAGGTGACCATCGGAGGCGGCGGGTTGTTCAGGCGCATGAAGGAGGTGTCGGTCTCCGCGTTGGCGTAAAGCAGCGTCGCGCCGCCATTGAGCCGCTGCATCTCGGGGCTCAACGCCTGCGAATTGCACGACGACGACCGGTAGAACCAGTAGGTGGTGAGCGACGAAGCCGCGGTCTGGGATGAAATGCAGTGGTCGGCGGACAGGAAATACGGCGTCCCGCTGGAGCGGATGTCGTTCAACAGGGTGCCGGTGCATGCGAAGCTGAACCCCGCCGCCACGAAGATCATCCTGGCGGTGGCGCGGCTCTGGTCATCGACCTCCGGCGAGCACGACACGTCGATCTCGCAGCTGCCCGACGTCGAGACCAGCAAGGTTTCCAGCGCGCGTGTCGTCACCGTCATGTGCGACAGCAAGGGCACCGAAACCTTCACGCTGTCGGGCGACACGCCGGCCGGAAGCGCGATCTGCAGCGTCACTTCGTCGCTGTCGACGGCGGGTGTCCAGAAGGTCCGGCCGTGAACGCCCAGGTCGCCGCCGCTGCGGTTGCGCTCGATCGCGTCCAGGATTTCGGCACCGGACAGCTCGAACAGCGTGTCGCCGTCACTGGCGTAGCCGCGCACTCGCGCTCCCGGGGGCAACGCCTCGACCAGCAGGCCAAGACGGATGCCGGCTGCCCCGGGCGACGAGAAGCTGACTGCGGCGGTCAGTCCGTCACCACCTGCTCCGGGCATGAACTGCAGCAGGCCGCGCGTGCGCTGCACGTCGGTCGTGGCGGACAGCGCACGGGCGCTACCGATCTGGATCGGCCGGCCCGGCACCGGAACGTTGGCCGCCGGCTCCGGGGCGTCCAGGCGGGCCAGGTGGACCCGGACGGGATCGGGCCGGCTGCCCCGCGCCAGCGGGAGCCGACTCCTGAGGATGAGCGCGCGGGAAGGCGGTGGCGTAAACGACTCGACCTGCGTCACAAGCGCAGCCACTTCGACCGGCCCCGGCCCCGGCCGCTCACCGCCGCCGCATCCCGCAAGGGAAAGTGCCGCGACAAGAACCAACCCCATACCCGACAACCCAGCTTTCACGCGAACTCCCCGATGCCTGGACTGGCCCCACGGATGAGGCAGAGGCGCAGTGTAGAGGAAGAGAGAGTTCCAGGTTCAACCGTGGCTGCAAACAACGCCGGTGTCTGATCTCTTTCAGCCGATACTGCGCTTTTCATCACGAGACATCCAATTGAGCGGCGACCAACACCACAACCACGACTCCGAAGCGGCTCACACGCCGCAAGCCGGTCATGCCCATGCGCACGGTGAGTCACATGGACATTCGCACGGGCATTCGCACGGGCATGGCCATGCCGCGCTGCCGGCAGACATGGGCACCGCATTCCTGGTCGGCATCGCGCTGAATCTCGGCTTCGTCGTGGCCGAATGGGGTTTTGGCCTGATGGCGCACTCGCTGGCGTTGCTGGCGGACGCGACGCACAACCTGGGCGACGTGCTGGGCCTGGTGCTGGCCTGGGGCGCCTCGCACCTGTCCCGCCGCGCGCCGAGCGAGCGGTTCACCTACGGGCTGCGGGGCACGTCGATCCTGGCGGCGCTGGCCAATGCGCTGATCCTGGTGCTGGTAACGGGCGGCCTGATCTGGGAAGCGGTGCAGCGGCTGCAGGACCCGCAGCCCGTGAGCGGCGTCATCGTGATCGCGGTGGCGCTGGCCGGAGTGCTGGTCAACGGCTTCACGGCCTGGCTCTTCATGGCCGGTCGCAAGAGCGACCTCAACGTGAAGGGCGCCTATCTGCACATGGCCGCGGACGCGGCAACGTCGCTCGGCGTTGCCGTGGCTGGCGTTGTGGTGCTGGTGACCGGCTGGCTCTGGCTCGACCCCGCCGTGACGGTCGTGCTGGCGGTCGTCATCGTGGTCGGGGCCTGGGGCTTGCTGCGCGATTCCTTCCAGCTTGCGATGCAGGCGGTTCCGCGCGGAATCGACAAGGCCAAGGTGCGCGATTTCCTGCTGCAGCTGCCCTGCGTGACGGAAGTGCACGATCTGCACATCTGGGGCATGAGTACGACCGAAAACGCGATGACGGCGCACCTCGTCTGCCCCGACGGCCACCCGGGAGACATGTTCGTGCAAAGGCTCACTCGCGACATCGCCGAGCGCTTTGCCATTCATCACGTGACGCTGCAAGTGGAGCTCGGCGATGCGGAGTCGCCTTGCGTGCTGGCGCCGGAGCATGTTGTATAGAGGGTCCGTCCGGAAGCGGCGGCCGACAATAAAAAAGCCCCGGACCGGGGCTTTTGCGGGGCAAGGCAGAGCTAGCCTAGTCCCGACGCGCCGCAGCCGTCGGGGCCGGGTAACGGCTGAGCATGAACCCCACCAGGACCCGTGGCGCCAGGGGTGATGTTGTTTTCGGCGTGGTTGTGGGTCAGCGAGTTGCCCGGTGCGTTCTGATCGCCGTTGCCCCAACCGTTGTTGGGGTGGCAGCCGCCACCAACGAGCGTCATCTCTTCCAAAGTCAGCATACGCATTGATTTCTCCTATTGAAACGAACATCGACCAAACACCCCGCACAACTGCTACTGCGGCGGGGTACCGAAGAATGTAACAAAATGGTACGCCTTGCATAGGGCTTTCGCTCTGCGGTGTGAACTAGTCGACGGAAACAGTTCTCGGAGCGCTCCGCGGGGGGTCTTCCGGGTCGGTATTGAATCGTCCAGGAGCGCAATGCGGCTCCCTGTTCCAGATTCACGCCGATTGGCTGAAAATGCTGCAGAGGTACATTCCGGGTCAAACGCCAATGCTCAGCAAGTCACCAGCTGCGGTGAGTCCGCTTTTTCGCAGAAAGGCCGTTGCCTACGCAGGCGCGCGGCATTACGGAAGAGTCGTGCTTGCGACCCCCCTGGGTTACGGCTTCCTGTCGCTGCTGTTCGCCGCGGTTGCCGCTGGTATCGTCGGGTTTTTCCTGCTGTGCACTTATCAACGTAAGGTTCAGGTCGGCGGGGTGTTGCTTCCCGAAGCCGGCGTGATTCGGGTGGTCTCGTCGCAGGCGGGCGTTGTGGTCGAGCGAGCGGCGCGGGACGGCCAGGCCGTGAAAGCGGGCGACACGTTGTTCGTCCTTGCCAACCAACGGCCGAGTGCCGGTGGGGGCGATGCAGAACGAATGATTTCGGCCTTGCTGCAGGCTCGCCGGGAAAGCCTGGTCACGGAGCGAAGCCAGATGCATCAGCAATCCGCCCAGCGGGTGGACACCGCTACCCGCAACGCGAACGAGCTTGCAAAGGACATCGCTCGCATCGGTGCCCAGCATGTCCTCCAGCAGCGTCGCGTCGCGCTGACCGAAGAGTCGTTGCAGCGGTTCACTGACCTCCAGGCCCAGGGCTTCGTGTCCGCAGCGCAGGTCCAGGATAAACAAGGTGAACTGCTTGACCAGCGCCAGCGTCTGACGGAGCTGGAGCGCACTGCAGCTGCCGCCGCCCGTGACTTGACCAAGGTGCAGGCCGACTCGCGCGACCAGCGCATCCAAGCGCAGCGGGATCAGGAGGGTGCCTCTCGCAGCATTGCGAGCCTGGAGCAGGACCTGACGGAAAATGAGGCGCGCCGCCAGATCGTGGTGCGGGCGCCGCAGGATGGGGTCATCACCGCGATCAACGCGGAACTTGGCCAGACCGTCACCGCCAGCCAGACTCTGGTGTCACTGCTTCCCAAAGATACTCAGCTGATGGCGGAACTGTATGCGCCCTCCAGGGCTGCCGGATTCGTCAAGCCCGGGATGGATGTGCTGATCCGTTATCCCGCCTACCCGTATCAGAAGTTCGGGCAACACGCCGGACGGGTGAAGGAGGTTTCCAGCACGGCCATGCACCCGGAAGAGCTGCCATCGCTGCGGTCCCTGGCGGCGCCGGGGAACCCCGGCGAACCCCTGTACCGTGTCCGCGTCGTGCTCGATCGGCAAGCCGTGACCGCCTATGGCAATCAGCAACCGCTGAAATCCGGCATGGCGCTGGATGCCAGCATCTTGCTGGAAAAGCGCCGCCTCTACGAGTGGGTGCTCGAGCCTCTCTACACGGTGACGGGGCGCCTTTGACATGAGCATCGTCAACCCATTGACGCTTCGTTTCTGGGGCAGTCACCGCCTGCCGGTCGTGCGGCAAGCCGAATCCGCCGAATGCGGGTTGGCGTGTCTTGCGATGGTCAGCAGCTACTGGGGCCATCGGATCGACATGGCGAGCGCACGGCGGCGCTTTTCCGTCTCGCTCAAGGGCGCGACTCTCAAGGACATCATCGGCATGGCGCAGTCGCTGGCGCTGCAGGCCCGCCCGCTCAAGCTGGCTCTGAAAGATGTGGGAAATCTGAAGCGTCCGTGCATTTTGCATTGGGATATGGACCATTTCGTGGTGTTGAAGTCGGTCGGCCGCACGGCTGTCGTCATCCACGACCCGAGCGTCGGCGAACGTCGAATCTCGAATAAGGAACTCTCCAAGCATTTCACCGGCGTCGCCCTCGAGTTGTACCCCGGCACCTCTTTCAAGAAGCAGCGTGAAACGCAGGCGTTCACGCTGGTGTCCCTGATGGGCCGGGTAGAAGGACTGCGTCGCGGGCTGCTGCAACTCTTGTTGCTGGGTCTGGCCTTGCAGGTCTGCCTTCTGGTGGCGCCGTTCTACCTGCAGTGGATCGTCGACGAAGCGTTGATCGCGGCAGACCGCGACCTCATCACGGTCCTTGGTCTCGGCTTCCTGCTGCTGGTGCTGGTTCAGACGTCGATCACCGCCGTTCGATCGTGGGTGACCACGGTGCTGGCGACCAACCTGAACTTCCAGTGGCTTGGAAACGCTTTCTCGCACCTGATGCGATTGCCGCTGCCGTACTTCGAAAAGCGGCACCTCGGGGACATCGTCTCGCGCTTCGGTTCGATCCAGACCATCCAGCGGAGCCTGACGACACAGTTCGTCGAAGTCGTGCTGGACGGGTTGCTGGTGGTCGGTACCCTTGTGGTCATGCTGCTATACAGCGTGCAGCTGGCGGCGGTCGCGGTGGCGGCTGTGTTGATCTATGCAGCGCTTCGCTGGAGCATCTTCCGTGCGCTTCGGGAAGCCACTGCCGAACAGATCATCCATGCCGCGAAGCAGTACACGCACTTCCTGGAATCAGCCCGGGGGGTGCAGAGCGTGCGTCTGTTCGGCCGGGTGGAAGAAAGGCGCATCGGGTGGATGAACACGCTGGCCGACCAGTTCAACGCCGACCTGCGCATATCGAAGCTGTCCATCTCTTACCAGACAGCCAGCAACTTCCTGTTCAACACCGAGCGTGTGATCGTGATCTGGCTGGCAGCGCTGGCCGTCCTGGACACGCGCTTCTCGGTCGGCATGATGTTCGCTTTCATCAGCTACAAGGACCAGTTCAGCCAACGCATCGCGGCACTGATCGACAAGCTTTTCGAGCTGCGGATGCTGCGACTGCATGGAGAGCGCGTCGCGGACATTCTTTTGACCGATGCGGAAGAGGAGGATTCCAGTGTCGAAGTCGATGTGGCGCGCACCACGCCTTCGATCCAGGTGCGGAATCTCGCTTTCCGATATGCCGATGGCGAGCCGTATGTGCTGAAGGATTTGAACCTGAGCATTGCCGCCGGAGAGTGCATCGCGATCACCGGCGCTTCAGGCTGCGGCAAGACAACCCTGGTCAAACTGCTGCTTGGCCTGGTCGAGCCGACGGAAGGCGAAATCCTGATCGGCGGCGTCCGGCTAAAGAGTTTCGGGCTCCGGAATTACCGTCAGCTGGTTGGCACCGTCATGCAGGATGACCAGCTGTTTTCCGGCTCCGTGGCCGACAACATCAGTTTCTTCGACCCCGTGCCGGATCGCCAGCAGCTCGAGGCCTGCGCCCGGCTGGCCGCCATCCACGCGGAAATCGCGGCGATGCCGATGGGCTACAGCACCTTGATCGGCGACCTGGGCAGCGGTTTTTCGGGCGGACAGAAGCAGCGCATCCTGCTTGCCCGCGCGCTGTACAAGGACCCGAAGGTCCTGGTCCTCGATGAGGCGACCAGTCACCTGGATATCGGGAACGAACAATTGGTGAATGCCGCGATCAGGCAGATCGCAATGACGCGCATCATCGTTGCGCACCGGCCGGAGACCATTGCGAGCACCCAGCGTGTCGTCGTCCTCGAGCAAGGCAAGATCGTGCGCGACCTGGCCCAGTCGCCGTCGCTGCTCCACTCCGATCATTAAGGCCGGCTCCGGGCGCCAGCTTCGAGCGGTCATTGCTCCAGCTTTGCGCCGCACCTGGAGCAGAACGCCGGTCGTGAAGCTCAAGTAACGCACAGCGACCATGACTTGCGCTGGGTATGCGGCTTAGGTATGAAAAGATTCAAGTCGGTTCGCTCTTTCCGCGAATGCTGATTAAGAGCACATTGCAGATTGGTATTGATGCCCACGCAACTGAAAGTTCTTGCATTGGCCAACCCCTCAAAACGAGTCGGCGGAATTGTGGCCCGCCCTTCCACCGATCATGGTGCGCACGTCACCAGGAACAGCGATGCGGACGTGCAGCGCGAAACCGCGACGATGGATAATGGGGAGCGATCGAGACATTTGCAGGTAGTGCCGTGTAGCACTCTCATGTAGCAAACACGAAAAACCTGCATCGGATCAATGACTTGCCAGCGAATTCAAGGACTTAGCGCTGTTTGGCGGAGAGTGTGAGATTCGAACTCACGGATGTCTTTCAACATCGCCGGTTTTCAAGACCGGTGCATTCAACCGCTCTGCCAACTCTCCAACGGGATGATTTTAGTCGCAGGTGCGGTGGGGATGGATCCCGGAACGAGTCCGGGATGACAGTCCTGCGTCCGGGATGACAGTCCGGCGTCCGGGATGACAGTCTTGAGTGTGGGAGGACAACCCTGATTCCGGTGCCATCGATTCAGTAGCTCGCCGTGCCAGAATGCCGCAGCTACCACCACCGGAGGGCGGGATGTCGAAGACAGCGTTCACGATCAAGGCGTTTGGCTGCTACCTGCTGGTGCTGGGGCTTGCCCTGATCCTCGTGCCGAACCTGTTGCTTTCGTTGTTCGGGGTGCCGCAGACGACAGAGGTCTGGATCCGCGTTGTCGGCATGGTGGTGCTGACCGAGGGCATCTATTACTGGGCCGCGGCGGAAAGCGAAGCGATGTCGTTCTTCCGTGCCAGCGTCTATGCGCGGCCTCTGGTGCTGCTTGGTTTTGCCGCCTTTGCCCTGTTCGACTTTGCCAGCCCGATGCTGGTCTTGTTCGGGGCCGTCGACGCGGCCGGCGCGCTGTGGACCTGGCTCACGATGAAGTCGGAAAAAGGCCAGGGGCAGCGGGCCTATCCCCCCAGCCGGATCGATCCGCGCTACGAATCAAGGATGTGAGCGCAGCAGTCCCTTGCGCTCGATGAAGTCGACCACTTCAGGCAGGCCGGCCAGCGTTTTCAGGTTGGTCATCACGAACGGCTTGTCGCGGCGCATGCGCCGGGTGTCCGCTTCCATCACGCCGAGGTCGGCGCCTACATATGGGGCCAGGTCGATCTTGTTGATGACGAACAGGTCGCTCTTGGTGATGCCGGGACCGCCCTTGCGCGGGATTTTTTCACCGCCCGCGACGTCGATCACATAGATCGTCAGGTCGCTCAGTTCGGGGCTGAATGTCGCGGCCAGGTTGTCGCCGCCGCTCTCGACGAACACGATGTCGGCTTCGGGGAAATCGACCAGCATGCGGTCGATCGCTTCCAGGTTGATCGAGGCGTCCTCGCGGATTGCCGTGTGCGGGCAGCCGCCGGTTTCGACGCCCATGATGCGCTCGGCCGCGAGGGCGCCGCTTTCGGTGAGCAGTCGCTGGTCTTCCTTGGTGTAGATGTCGTTGGTGATCGCCACCAGGTCGTAGCGGTCCCGCATCGACTTGCACAGCATCTCCAGCAGCGTCGTCTTGCCGGAGCCGACCGGCCCGCCGATGCCGACCCGCAGCGGCGGGAATCTCTTGGTGCGGTTGGCGATGTGGTGGACTGCGTTCATGAACGGAACAGCCTCGAGTATTGGGTTTCGTGGCGAGCCGAAAGGATCGCCAGCATGGGGGAGTAGGCCTGGCGGTCGCCATCGTGCAACGCAAGTGCGGTGTCGACCGCGGGCGGGATGTCCAGGGCAAGCCGTCCCAGAATGCGCTGGCCCGCGCTTTGGCCGAGTGGCACCGACTTGAGGGATGCCTGCACCATGTTTTCCGCCCACCCGAAGGCGTAGGCGAGCAGGCAGTCGCGCACCGGCGCGCCAATGACACTGGCGGCGAGGGCAAAGGCAATCGGGTAGGTCAGGAAACGACCCGTTCCAGCGGTCGATGCGAGCCCGGGCCGCACGGTTTTCAGCCACTCCTGCAACGACCGGCCCATCTGCTCGCTTTGCTGTCGCATTTCGCTGGTTTCACGAGTCTGGAGCACCCAGGCGTCGAGGTCTGCGATGCGCTGCATGTCCTGATCTTGCCAGGCAGCGATCGCCTGTGCGCAGACGGCGAGCTCGCAGCGTGCCAGCGACAGATGAAGCTGGTTCAGCAGCCACCCGGCTGCGCTTTCTTCATCGGTGACGAGCTGCGCGTCGATGGCCGACTCGATGCCTTCCGAATACGAGAAGCCGCCGATGGGCAGCGCCGGCGAGGCCAGCCACATCAGCTGCAGCAGCGACGCGTCAGTGGTCGTGGCCATGGTGGCCGTGGCCGTGATCATTGTCGTCGGCCGGGGCGCCTGGATGCGCCGCCTTCGTGCCGTAAGCGCCGCCTTCCGGCTCGAACGCGGTCGTTTTCTCCGTGACGATGAGGTACATGGCGCGCAGCATCGCGGCCAGCACGTGATCGGGCTCGATCTTCAGGTGATCGGGCTTGAGCTCGATCGGCACGTGCCGGTTTCCCAGATGGTAGGTGGCGCGAAGCAGGTCGAACGGCGTGCCGTGCTCGCGGCAATGCGTGACCACCAGGACCGGTTGCGGCGCCGCGATCACGCGGATCAGCGAGCCGTCCTCCGCGACCAGCACGTCGCCGCCGCGCACGACCGTCCCGCGCGGCAGAAAGACGCCGATCTGGCGGCCCAGCGAATCGATCGCTTCGAACCGGCTCTTCTGCCGCACTTCCCAATCGAGCTCGACGCTGCAGGCGCGCTTGAGCAGCACGGGCGCTAGGCCGTGGCCGCCGGCCAGCAGTTTCGTGATGGGGAGCATGAAAAAACTCAGAACAGGAAGTAGCGTTGCGCCATCGGCAACACGGTAGCAGCTTCGCACGTGAGCAGTTGCCCGTCGGCGCGCACCGCGTAGGTCTGCGGGTCGATTTCCATCCTGGGCAGGGCGCTGTTATGAACCATGTGCTGCTTGCGCACCCCGCGGACGTCGCGGATGGCGCTCAAGGTCTTGGCCAGCCCGAAGCGCTCGCCGATGCCCGCTTTCAGGCCTGCCTGCGACACGAAGGTGAGCGATCCCCTGGTTAATGCGCCGCCGAAGCTGCCGAACATCGGCCGGTAGTGCACCGGCTGCGGTGTCGGGATCGACGCGTTGGGGTCGCCCATTGCGGCCATCGCGATGAAACCGCCTTTCAGGATGAGCGCCGGCTTGATGCCGAAGAAGGCCGGCTTCCAGACCACCAGGTCCGCCCACTTGCCCGGTTCGATGCTGCCAACTTCATGGCTGATGCCATGCGCGATCGCCGGGTTGATCGTGTACTTGGCGATGTAACGCTTCGCGCGGAAGTTGTCATGGGCCGCCGGATCGCCCGCCAGCTTGCCCCGCTGCAGCTTCATCTTGTGCGCGGTCTGCCAGGTTCGCAGGATCACCTCGCCCACGCGGCCCATCGCCTGGCTGTCGCTCGACATCATGCTGATCGCGCCCAGGTCGTGCAGCACGTCCTCCGCGGCGATGGTTTCCTTGCGGATCCGGCTTTCCGCGAAGGCCAGGTCCTCCGCGATGCCGGGATCCAGGTGGTGGCACACCATCAGCATGTCGACGTGCTCGTCGAGAGTGTTGATGGTGTAGGGCATCGTCGGATTGGTCGAGGAGGGCAGGAAGTTGGCCTCACCGACAACGCGCAGGATGTCCGGCGCATGTCCGCCGCCCGCGCCTTCGGTGTGGAAGGCGCACAGACCGCGGCCCTTCGTCGCCGCGATCGTGTTTTCCACGAAGCCGGATTCGTTCAGGGTGTCGCTGTGGATCGCGACCTGCGTGTCGGTGGCCTCGGCCACGTCCAGACAGTTGCCGATCGCGGACGGCGTCGTGCCCCAGTCCTCGTGCAGCTTCAGGCCGATCACGCCGGCCTCGATCTGTTCGTACAGCGCGTCCGGACGGCTGGCATTGCCCTTGCCGAGAAAGCCCAGGTTCATCGCGAAGCCGTCGGCAGCCTGCAGCATTCGTTCGATGTTCCATGGCCCCGGCGTGCAGGTGGTGGCCAGGGTGCCGGTCGCGGGTCCGGTGCCGCCACCCAGCATGGTGGTGACGCCGGCCGCGAGCGCCTCCTCGATTTGCTGCGGACAGATGAAGTGGATGTGGCTGTCGATGCCGCCCGCGGTGACGATGTTGCCTTCGCATGAAATGATCTCGGTCCCGGGGCCGATGACGATGTCCACGCCCGGCTGCGTGTCCGGGTTGCCGGCTTTGCCGATCGCGGCGATGCGGCCGTCCTTCAGGCCGATGTCGGCCTTGACGATGCCCCAGTGGTCCAGGATGAGCGCATTCGTCATCACCGTGTCCATGGCTCCGTCGGCATTGGTTTTTTGCGACTGCGCCATGCCGTCGCGTATCGTCTTGCCGCCGCCGAATTTGACTTCTTCACCGTAGCTGCCGGCGCGCAGCGTGTAATCGGCTTCGACCTCGATCAGCAGATCGGTGTCGGCCAGCCGCAGCCGGTCGCCTACGGTCGGGCCGAAGATTTCCGCATAGGCGCGTCTGCCGATGGTCGCCATCAAAGGTGTCCCTGAATGAGGCCTCGAAAGCCGTAGATTTTTCGCTTGCCCGCGAAATCCACCAGTTCCACTGTTCGCTGCTGCCCCGGCTCGAACCGGACCGCGCTGCCTGAAGCGATATTGAGGCGCATGCCGTTGGCCGCACTGCGGTCGAATCCGAGCGCCGCATTGGTTTCTGCAAAATGGTAATGCGACCCGACCTGAATCGGCCGGTCTGCGGTGTTTTGGACCACCACGGTCAATGTGCGCCGGTCTTTGTTGAGGACATGGTCAGCGCCGTCGGTGATGAGTTCGCCTGGAATCATAAATAGGCCTTAAAGAGGGGACTGAGCGCCAGGCGTCGTTCTCAGACGATGGGTTGATGCACGGTGACCAGCTTGGTGCCGTCGGGAAAGGTGGCTTCGACCTGAATGTCAGAGATCAGCTCGGCAATGCCGTCCATCACGTCACCCCGCGTAAGAATGCTGCGGCCATCGCTCATCAGCTGAGCGACGGTTTTGCCGTCGCGTGCGCCTTCCATTACGGCTGCGCTGATGAACGCAACCGCTTCCGGGTAATTGAGTTTCAAACCGCGCGCGCGGCGCCTTTCAGCCAGCAGGGCAGCCGTAAAAATCAGCAGCTTGTCTTTTTCACGCGGAGTCAGTTCCATCAATTACTTTCGAATGCGGTTGTAGAAATTGCAGGATCGGTGCCGGCGCTGCTTTGAAAGATCAGGCGTCAGTTCATGCGGTACATACCCAGCATTTTCGGGCCGGCCTTCACTTTAGCCCTTATCCTGCTTTTCTAACGTGACCAAATTGCGCGGTGTCTATAATGCTTGGTTGTGCTGCGCTTGGTCATTTTCCTTTATGGCCATAAATGACACCGGTAATTTTATTGAAATGCAGTGCGTCATGAACCTAAATTCAAGGCGCTTCGGTTTCGACTGCGATGCGGTGCTGCTTGAGCCGGGTGATTTGCCCCAGTTTTCGCTGTTACATGTGGCGGCGATCACTGTCCCACAGCACCCAATTGCAGCCCGCGCTGGGCGGCATTTCAAATCTCAGGAGTTATAAATGGCCAAAGAAGAACTTATTGAAATGCATGGGTTGGTTGACGAAGTCTTGCCGGATTCGCGCTTTCGCGTGACGCTGGACAATGGCCACAAACTGGTGGCGTATACCTCAGGCAAGATGCGTAAAAACCATATCCGGATTCTTGCGGGTGATCAGGTGTCGCTGGAATTGTCGCCTTACGATCTGAGCAAAGGCCGTATCACTTTCCGCCATATTGCAGGTCGCGGGCCGGGTCCCGCACCGCGCCAGTCGCGCTAATTGCGACAAATCCGGCTAGTCACCACGCCACATCAGGGCCGTACCGCCATGTGTTCGGTCTTCTGGTTCAGCAGCACTTCCGGCTCTTGAGCGTCTTCCCATGTTTCGTTGTTCAGTCCGGCGCTGAGCCGGTCCATGTCCAGTTCATTGGTCCACTTGGCAACCACCAATGTCGCCACGCCATTGCCAATCAGGTTGGTCAGTGCGCGTGCTTCCGACATAAAACGGTCAATCCCCAGAATTAGAGCCAGGCCGGCCACAGGCACAGTGCCTA
>JAYUHN010000228.1:0-1864 GCA_043766965.1 Ramlibacter sp.
GCGAAGATCGGCCGCAACTGCATTGTCGGCGCCGGCAGCGTCGTCACCGAGGGCAAGGAATTTCCGGACAACTCCCTGATTCTCGGCAGCCCGGCCAGAGTGGTGCGGACACTCGACCAGGCCGGCCGGGACCTGCTGGTGCATATCGCGGAACATTACGTGGAAAACGCCGAACGCTATCGCCGCGGCCTGAAAAAGATCGGCTGATGTCCGAGTTGCACAAGTTCCTGTTCGACGGATTGCCGGTGCGCGGCGCCATCGTCCGCCTCACCGACGCCTGGACCGAGATCCTCGCGCGCCGCAAAGCCAACAACGAAGACGGAGAGTCGCCTGCACCGGTGCGCGAACTGCTTGGCGAGATGGCCGCGGCCGGCGTGCTGATGCAAGCCAATATCAAGTTCAACGGTGCGCTGATCCTGCAGATCTTCGGCGACGGTCCGGTCAAGGTGGCCGTGGCCGAAGTGCAGCACGACCTCAGCTTGCGCGCCACCGCGAAGGTGGTCGGCGAAGTGGATGCGAATGCGCGGCTGCCGCAACTGGTGAATGTCGGCAACAAAGGCCGTTGCGCGATCACCCTCGACCCCAGGGACCGCTTTCCCGGGCAGCAGCCTTACCAGGGCGTGGTGCCGCTTTACGGCGACCGTGCCGAAAAGCTCGACAAGCTCAGCCAGGTACTGGAGCACTACATGCTGCAGTCCGAGCAGCTCGATACGACGCTGGTGCTGGCGGCCGACGACAAGGTGGCCGCCGGTCTGCTGATCCAGCGATTGCCGCTGGAAGGCGACGGCAACCTGGCGGGGAGCATGGTCAGCAAGGCCAATGAGGACGAGATCGGCGTCAACGAAGACTACAAGCGGATCTCCATCCTCGCCTCCAGCCTGAAACGCGAAGAGCTGCTCGGGCTCGATGTGGATACCGTGCTCCGGCGTTTGTTCTGGGAAGAGAAGGTGCTGCGCTTCGAGCCGCAGATGCCGCGCTTTGCCTGCACCTGCAGCCGCGAGCGGGTCGCCAACATGATCCGCAGCCTGGGCCGCGAAGAGGCCGATGGCATCGTCGCCGAGCGCGGCGAGATCGAGGTCGGCTGCGACTTCTGCGGCAAGCAGTACCGCTTCGACGCCGTCGATTCGGTGCAGATCTTCGCGCCGCCGGGAAACCAGCCGCCGGTGACACCGACGGTTCAGTAGGTCGGCGCCGGTAGCTAGGTGGTGCTGCCGGCTTGATGCAGATCAAGTTGAACCGGCACGGCCCGCCCCATCATGGGCTGGTTCACCGGAGATCGACAGCATGAAACCATTTGCCCCAGCCCTCGCGGCTTTCCTTGCCGCGCTGGCACTTGCCGCCTGCAACCCTGCGCCGGCCCCTTCCGATCGGTACGACCCGGCAAAGATGGACCTGAAGCCGTCGCCGGCGAAGCTGTCCAGCGAACGTCACACGGGACCGTTCGCCAGCGGCGATTCGCTCAACATGTCCGCGCTGCTCAAGCCGGTGGAAGCCGCGCCTGTCAAAGTGGTCCGGCTCGACACCACCCACAAGATCATCGAAATCGCGCCGGGCGTGAAGTTCAGCGCCTGGACTTTCGGCGACCAGGTGCCCGGCCCGGCGATCCGGGCGCGAGTGGGCGACAAGATCCGTTTCAGCATGACCAACCGCAGCGACGAAACCGCGCCCGGCCTGGCCATGACGGCGGCGCCGATGATGCACTCGATGGACTTCCACGCCGCGATGGTCTCGCCGCAGGACAAGTACCGTTCGGTGGCGCCGGGCCAGACGATCGAGTTCGAATTCACGCTCAACTACCCCGGCATCTTCATGTACCACTGCGGCACGCCGATGATCCTGGAGCACATCGCTTCGGGCATGTACG
>JAYUHN010000229.1:0-1864 GCA_043766965.1 Ramlibacter sp.
GCCTCAGCGTGCGGCCCGCAACGGCCATCTGTCCAGTCCTACAGGAGAGTAGCTCCAAATGTCTAAAATATGCAACAACCATCCATCGATCGCAGGACAAATTGCCATGCCGGAAAGCAAGACAGCGGCCGCCAGCCTGGACGGCGAACGCATCGACGTGCAGCACGACTATGCCTTGTGCGCCTGGGCGCGCCACTTCAATGCCAGCGAGAAGCAGGTGAGGGAGGCCGTGCGGGCCGTTGGCGACCACGCCGGGCGGGTCCGTGACCACCTCAGGGCGCAGGGCGGTTCCGAGCGGCCGTCCGCCGGGTGACCACGACGGGCCCGGCGCCGCTTCGCCCATCGATCCGCAAGGCGGTCCCGGCAGACGCCGGCGCGATCTCGCGCTTCAACCAGGCCATGGCGCTCGAGACCGAGCGCAAGGCGCTCATCGCGGACGTGGTCGACGCCGGGGTGCTGCGATTGCTCACTGAGCCGTCATTTGGGTTTTACGTGGTGGCAGCCGATGGCGGCCGCATCGTGGGCTGCCTGTTGGTGACTCAGGAATGGAGCGACTGGCGCAACGCGCTGTTCTGGTGGATCCAGAGCGTCTTTGTGGAAGCCGACTGGCGCCGCCGCGGCGTCTACCGCGCGCTCTACGACTTCGTGCGAACCGAGGCCGAGGCCGATGGCGGTGTCTGCGGGTTTCGGTTGTACGTCGAAAAAGACAACGCCGTGGCCCAGCAAACCTATGCCTCGCTGGGCATGTCAGCGACCGACTACCTGATTTACGAGCAAATGAAGGCCGGCGTGCGCTACCTCACCTGACGCCGGGCAGCAGGAAACTCTGGATGCCGGATCGAGTCCGGCATGACAAAGAATTGTGATCCCGGTCCTGACCCGACACGACAGAGGAATTGTCATCCCGGGCCTGACCCGGCACGACAGAGGAAATGTCATCCCGGGCCTGAGCCGGCACGACAGAGGAAATGTCATCCCGGGCCTGACCCGGGACGACAGAGGAATTGTCATCCCGGGCCTGACCCGGGATCCATGGGGCCGCCCTACAACCGCAGCCGCTGGGCATAGCCGGTCATCTCCAGGTAACCCTGGCCGACGCGCTTGCCGTTGCTGTCGAACAGGCGGGCCAGCCCTTCCCAGTAGATGGCGCCGGTCGAGGCCCGGCTGTCCAGTTCCTGGTCATCGACGACAGCGCGCACGGTGTAGAAGTCAGCGGGCGTGCGCACCATCCAATCCACCGCGTAGGCGACCTGAGACAACGGGCTCTTCCAGCGCCGCTGCGGACTGAAGATCACCTCGCCGCGGCTGAAGGTGTAAAGCTCTCCGCGCGACGTGCGGAACGATCCGCCGTCCCACAGGGCGGCGCCGTCCCTGGTGCGCAGGCGGAAGGCCGTCAGCGCGCTGCCGTCGTCGAGGTTCATGCCGATCCAGTCCCAGCCCTGCGCATCGGGATGCAGCACCTCGTCGCTCCACTCGTGGTCCAGCCACGCCTTGCCTTGCACCGGCAGTGCCTGTCCCAACAGCCGCAGGGTGCCGGTCACAGCCAGCTGCGGCTCGCTGTAGTAGTAGCTGGCCTGCCGCTCTTCCGGGCCCTTGCGGGACAGTCCGGCGCGGCCCTGCAGCAGCACCGGCTGGGTCGGGGCGCAGCGCAGGTCGAGCGAAAATTCTTCGGCAACAACGCGCGCTGCGTAGACGCCCTGGGTGTCGCGTTGCAGGCTCCAGTCACGCAGGCGGATGGCGGCGTCGGCCTCGCTTGCCGCCGCGACGCCGAAACCCTCGCGGGCGATCCGCTGGTCGTGCCGCAGCTTGCGGCCCTGCACGTCGGTCACGGCGGCATGGGCGAAGATCAATTGCCTGGCCGCGA
>JAYUHN010000230.1:0-5078 GCA_043766965.1 Ramlibacter sp.
AAGGTGATCAGCCGCATGGTCGACCTGGTGATGATCCGCACATTCGGACAGGACAAGATCGAGCTGTTCGCCGAACACTCGCGCGTGCCCGTCATCAACGGCCTCACCAATGAATTCCACCCCTGCCAGATCCTGGCCGACGTGTTCACCTTCCTGGAGCACCGGGGAACCGACGCCCAGGGCAAGCCGGACCTTGCCCGCCTGCAAGGCAAGGTGGTGGCCTGGGTCGGGGACGGCAACAACATGGCCAACACCTGGCTGCAGGCGGCGGAGCTGTTCGGCTTCACCGTGCACCTGAGCACGCCCACCGGGTACGAGGTGGACCAGGCGGTGGCAGGCATCCGCAGTCGCGACAGCTACCGGGTGTTCAAGGACCCGATGGACGCCTGCCGCGGCGCCGACCTCGTCACCACCGACGTCTGGACCAGCATGGGCTACGAAGCCGAGAACGAGGAGCGTCGCAAGGCCTTCGCGGACTGGCTCGTCGACACCGACATGATGCGGGCGGCCCGGCCTGACGCGCTCTTCATGCACTGCCTGCCGGCCCACCGCGGCGAGGAAGTCGACGCGGACGTGATCGATGGCCCGCAATCGGTGGTGTGGGACGAGGCCGAGAACCGGATGCACGCGCAGAAGGCGCTGATGGAGTTCCTCCTGCTCGGAAAAGTCGGCTGACGCCGGCTGTCCGGTCTCACGGCTGGCGTCCCGGACGCAAAGGCAGGCCGGGCCGTCCCTCGATCTTGCCGAGCTTGACCAGGCGCGCTTCCACTGCGACGCGGCTGCGTGCCAGGTCATGCGCCATTTGCTTGAGGTCGTGGCCGGAGTCGAATGCCGCGGCCAGGCTAATGTCCTCGTCGGGCGACCAGGCCTTGCCGGCATTCAGCGGCTGCTCACGCCGCAGCCTCGGCGCTTCGCACCCAGCCAGCGCCTGCGACACGGCGAACAGCGCGCGGATCACGGGCGGTTCGTTGTAGGGGCTGTCCGCCGCCATCACTTCGCCGGTGACGGGATGAATGCCCTGGGCCAGGACGTTGATGATTTCGCGCGCGATCTGCAGTTCCATGGGGTCCTCCGAAAATGAAGTGGTGTGCTCACCGGGGTCTGTATCTGCATACAGTCCATGGTCAACGGGCCTGCGCCGGCGCGGGTTGACGCTCGACCAGGCGCCCTCCTCCGGTTGCAGGAGAGCGCATGCAGCACGTTCGCAGCGGCACCGTGCCGGGCCGCACTATTTTTTTGCGCCGTTGGAATGCACCGACACCGCGGCTGCGGGTCCGTGCCATCCTTCGGACTGAAATGACCACCCTGCAAGACTGCATCGCCCTGGACGCGCGGGACCCGTTGCGCGCACTGCGCGATCTCTTCACGCTGCCCGAAGGGGTGATCTACCTGGACGGCAACTCGCTCGGCGCGCTGCCTGCTGCCACCGCGGCCCGGGTCGCGAAAGCCGTGACCGGAGAATGGGGCCAGGGCCTCATCCGCTCCTGGAACAGCGCAGGCTGGTTCGAGTTGCCGCGCAAGCTCGGTGACCAAATCGCGCGGCTGGTCGGGGCTGGCGCCGGTGAAGTGGTCGCGACGGACAGTACCTCCATCAACCTCTACAAGGTGCTGAGCGCCGCGTTGCAGATCGCGGCGCAGGACGCACCCGGGCGCAGCGTGGTGGTCAGTGAACGGGACAACTTTCCGACCGATCTCTACATCGCGCAAGCGCTGTGCCGGCAGCGCGGGTACGACCTGCACCTGGTGGACAGCGACCGCATCGACGCCGCGCTCGATTCGGAAACTGCGGTCCTGCTGCTGACGCACGTGAACTACTGCACGGGCGCGATGCACGACATGGCGGGCGTCACCGCCCGGGCCCACGCCGCCGGGGCCTCGATGGTCTGGGACCTGGCTCATAGCGCAGGCGCCGTGCCGGTGGACCTGCGCGCGGCCGGCGCCGATTTCGCCGTCGGCTGCGGCTACAAGTACCTCAATGGCGGCCCCGGCGCTCCCGCCTTCGTCTGGGTTCATCCGCAGCATGCCGACCGGTTCTCCCAGCCGCTGGCGGGCTGGTGGGGGCATGCGGCGCCTTTCGAATTCACGCCCGACTACCAGCCGGCCGCCGGGATATCACGCTACCTGTGTGGCACCCAGCCGGTCCTCGGCATGACGGCGCTGGAGTGCGGGCTGGACACCTTCGCGGCGGCCGAAGCGCTGGGCGGTATGCCGGCGCTGCGCCAGAAGTCGCTCGCGCTCACGGACCTGTTCATCGCACTGGTGGAGGAGCGCTGCGCGGGTCACGGGCTCGCGCTCGTCACGCCGCGCAACCACTCGCAGCGCGGCTCGCAGGTCTGCCTGACGCGCACGCAAGGCGGTTTCGCCATCGTGCAGGCACTGATCGGGCGCGGCGTGGTGGGGGACTTCCGTGCCGGCCACTCCGGCCGCGGCGGCGACATCCTGCGCTTTGGCTTCACCCCGCTCTACATCGGGTTCACAGATACCTGGAACGCGGTGGAACAGCTGCGGCTGGTGCTGGAAAGCGGCGAGTGGGAACAGCCGCGGTTCAACCAGAAGCAGGCGGTGACCTGACCATGACCGCGCCGGAACCGCAGGACATCGACTCCGGCGAAACGGCGAAGCCCGATTCCAGCCGCGACATGAGCTATGCCGATTACCTGCAGCTCGATGCCATCCTCGGGGCCCAGCGGCCGCTGTCGCCGGACCACAACGAAATGCTGTTCATCATCCAGCACCAGACCAGCGAGCTGTGGATGAAGCTGATGCTGCACGAACTGAGGGCCGCCATCGCCGCCGTGGCGAGCGACGAACTGAACACGGCCTTCAAGATGCTGGCACGGGTGTCGCGCATCATGGAGCAGCTGGTGCACGCCTGGGACGTGCTGGCGACGATGACGCCGCCGGAGTACAGCGCGATCCGGCCCTACCTCGCCAACTCCAGCGGGTTCCAGAGCGCGCAGTACCGTTGCATCGAGTTCGCGCTGGGCAACAAGAATGCCGCAATGCTCAAGCCGCACGCGCACCGGCCGGACCTGCTGGCGCAGGTGCAGGCGGCTTGCGACGCGCCCTCGCTGTACGACGAGGCGCTGCGGCTGCTGGCCAGGCGCGGCTTGCCCGTGCCCTCGGACCATGTGGAGCGCGATTGGACCCAGCCCTACGTGCAGAATGACGCCGTCGAACAGGCGTGGCTGGTGGTCTACCGCGACACCAGGCAGTACTTCGACCTGTACCAGCTCGGCGAGGAGCTGGTCGACCTGGAAGACGCCTTCCGGCTCTGGCGCTTCCGCCATGTGACCACGGTCGAACGGGTGATCGGGTTCAAGCGCGGCACCGGCGGCACCGAAGGCGTCAGCTACCTGCGCAAGATGCTGGAGGTGGTGCTGTTCCCGGAGCTCTGGAAGCTGCGCACGGACTTGTAGTCCCGGACCGTCAGCGGTACAGCCAGGGCTGGTCCAGCAGGCGCTCGCCCAGCAGGCGCAGCGACAGGTCCCGCCCCCACTGGACCGGCCCGGTGGCGTGAAAGATCCGCCCATTGCGCTGCGCCTGGCGCTGCACCCGCGCGCAGCGCTCCCAGCGATTGAGCGCGTAGCGCCGCAGCGCGGCCGGCACGTCGGCGCTGCGATCCCCCGCCCCTGCCAGGCAGCGCCCCAGCTCCTGAGCGTCTTCGATCGCCATGCCCGCCCCCTGAGCCAGGTAGGGCCGCATCGGATGCGCGGCATCACCCAGCAGCGCCACCCGGCCGCGCGCCATGGCCTGCGCACCTTTGAGCGGCGGCCGCTCGTGCAGCACCCACAGCCGCCACGCCGCAGCGGCGCGTACCAGGTCCTGCAGGGCCGCGCAGCTGGAGCCCAGTGCCTGCAGCAGGTCGGGCGCGGCCGCCGACTGGTCCCATTCCGTTGAATCCTGCGCGAGCGAGCCATGCACGATGCCGACCACGTTCAGCCAATGACCCAGGTGCACCGGGTAGGCCACGACGTGCAGCCTTGGCCCCAGCCACACGGTCACTTCGTTGCTGCGCAGCCGGGCCGGCAGGTCCTCCTGGGCGATCAGCGTCCGGTACGCCAGGTGGCCGGTCGGCAGGGGAGAGCCGTCGGCCCACAACTGCCGGCGCACGTCGCTCCATAGCCCGTCGGCGCCGACCAGGGCCTGCGCTTCGGTCTCGACTGCCGCACCCGAGATGCCGACCAGCACGCAGTCCGCACTTTCACGGATCGCCCCGACGCGCGCATCCAGCATCAGTTCGACCCCAGCGGACCGTGCCCCTTCCAGCAGCAGCCGATGGAGGTCGGCACGGTGCAGCGTCGCATAAGGCGCGCCGTAGCGTTCCAGTGCCGCCGCGCCGAGGTCCATTCGCGCCAGCGCGTCGCCGCTGGCCGCGCTGCGCACCGACAGTCGCTGCGGGAAGGCCGCGACCTGGTCCAGCGCCGCTCCCAGGTTCCAGGATTGCAGCACCCGCGTCGCATTCGGTCCCAGCTGGATTCCCGCGCCCGCTTCGTCGAAGGCCCGGGCCTGCTCGAGAACGAGCGGCTGCCAGCCGGCGCGGGCGCTGGCGATCGCCGCCGACAGGCCGCCCATGCCCGCGCCCGCAATCAGGACTTGCTTGCTCATGAAACGCGATTGTGCCCACCCGTGCCGCAAGCCCGGGCCCGCGAGCCGCCCAGCTTATTCCGGATCGATCTTCGCGTCCCTGACCACCCTGGCCCAGCGCGGCGTCTCGGTCTTGATCAAGGCGGTGAACTGCTCGGGCGTGCCGCCGCCCACTTCGTTGCCGTGGCTCATGATCTTTTCACGCAGGTCGGGGTCCTGCAGCGCCTTGTTCAGGACCGCGTTCAGCTGCTGCACCAACTCAGGCGACATGCCCTTGGGGCCGATCAGGCCCTGCCAGTTGAGGACTTCCACTTCCGGAAAGCCCTGCTCCGCCATCGTCGGGATGTCGGGCGCCAGCGGCGAGCGCGCCTTGCTGGTGATCGCCAGCGCGCGCAGCTTGCCGCCCTTGACCGAGGGCATCGCCGCATACATCTGCTCGAACATCATCTGGACCTGGCCTCCCATCAGGTCGGTCGCGCCGGCGGAGCCGC
>JAYUHN010000231.1:0-1857 GCA_043766965.1 Ramlibacter sp.
TCCCCGCCGACGCATGCCGCGCCGCTCGATCCTGTCCGCCACCGAGCGCGAGGGCCTCCTGACGCTGCCCGACGCGAAGGACGAATTGATCCGGCTGTACACATTCAACGACGCTGACCTGGCGATCATCCGCCAGCACCGAGGACAGGCGAACCGGCTCGGTTTTGCCGTCCAGCTCTGCTACATGCGTCACCCCGGCATCCTGCTTGCCGCCGATGCCCAACCGTACGCCCCCTTGCTTCGCATGGTGGCGACACAGATCAAGGTGCCGATCGAAGTCTGGTCGGACTACGGCCAGCGCGCTGAAACGCGGCGCGAGCACTTGCTGGAGCTGCAAACCGTTTTTGGCTTCCAGACCTTCACGACCCGTCACTACCGCCCCAGCGTTCTGAGCCTCGCCGAGCTGGCGTGGCAGACCGACAAGGGCGTCGTGCTGGCCACCGCCTTGGTGGACAGCTTGCGCCGCCAAGGCGTCCTGATGCCCACCGCAAACGTCATCGAGCGTGTCTGCGCCGAAGCCATCACGCGTGCCAACCGGCGTGTCCATGCCGCGCTGACCGAATCGCTCACGTCTGCGCACAGCCGGCGCCTGGATGATCTGCTCAAGCGCAAGGAAGGCAGCAAGTCCACCTGGCTCGGTTGGCTGCGCCAGTCGCCCGCCAAACCGAACTCGCGCCACATGCGCGAACACATCGAGCGCCTCAAAGCTTGGCAGGCGCTTGATCTGCCTGCCGGCATTGAGCGCCAGATCCACCAGAACCGTCTGCTCAAGATTGCCCGCGAAGGCGGTCAGATGACGCCCGCCGACCTGGCCAAGTTCGAGCCACAGCGGCGCTACGCCACGCTCGTCGCGCTGACGATCGAAGGCACGGCCACCGTCACCGACGAAATCATCGACCTGCACGACCGAATCATCGGCAAGCTGTTCGCCGCCGCGAAGAACAAACACCAGCAGCAGTTCCACGCGTCAGGCAAGGCGATCAACGACAAGTTGCGCCTTTACGCCCGCGTGGGCCAGGCGTTGCTCAATGCCAAGCAAAGCGGCGGCGACCCGTTCGCCGCCATCGAAACCGTCATGTCATGGGACGAGTTCACCGCGAGCGTCAGCGAGGCGCACAAGCTCGCACAACCCGAGGGGTTCGACTTCTTGCACCGCATTGGCGAGAGCTACGCCACGCTGCGCCGCTACGCGCCCGAATTCCTCGACGTGCTCAAGCTGCGTGCGGCGCCGCCCGCCAAGGGCCTGCTCGACGCGATCGAAGTGCTGCGCACGATGAATGCCGGCAACGCCCGCTCGGTGCCGGCGGCCGCGCCGACGACTTTCGTCAAGCCGCGTTGGGCCAAGCTGGTTTTTGGTGAAGCCGGCATCGACCGGCGCTACTACGAGCTGTGCGCGTTGTCGGAGCTGAAAAACGCGTTGCGCTCGGGCGACGTCTGGGTCCAAGGCTCGCGTCAGTTCAAGGACTTTGACGAGTACCTGGTTCCAGCCGAAAAGTTTGCAGCCATGAAGCAGGTCAACGAGCTGCCGGTGACGGTCGTCACCGATGTCGATCAGTACTTGCAGGGCCGGCTCTTGCTGCTTGAACAGCAGCTGACCATCGTCAACCTGATGGCTGCGACCGACGAGCTGCCCGACGCCGTCGTCACCGTCTCTGGCCTGAAGATCACGCCGCTCGATGCGGCGGTGCCAGACGCGGCGCAGGTGCTGATTGATCAGACCGCAGCGCTGCTTCCGCACGTCAAGATCACCGAGTTGGTCATGGAGGTCGACGAGTGGACCGGCTTCACCCGCCACTTTGCCCACCTGAAAACTGGTGAGGCAACCCAGGACAAAGCGCTGCTGTTGACCGCCATCCT
>JAYUHN010000232.1:0-13264 GCA_043766965.1 Ramlibacter sp.
TTCCATGAGTTCATGCGCGAGGTGCACCGCGAACTGGCGGAACTGCAGGGCACGGTGAACCCGCTGGATGAACTCGGCCAGCGGATGTCGCGTCGCTACAGCCTGATCTGCTTCGACGAGTTTCACGTTGCCGACATCACCGACGCGATGATCCTGCACCGGTTGCTGGTCGCGCTGTTCGACAACGGCGTCGGTTTCGTCACGACATCCAATTACAAGCCGGACGATCTCTATCCCGACGGACTGCACCGGGACCGGATTCTGCCGGCGATCGATCTGCTCAACGAAAGGCTGGAGGTCATCTGCGTCGATATCGGCACCGACTATCGGGGCCTGACGATGGAGAACCTCAAGCTCTATCACATGCCGCTCGGGCCGCAAGCCGACGCCGGGATGGACGAAGCGTTCACCCGGCTGGCTGAGAGCCACGACGAAGACCCGGTGCTGCACATCGAGGCCCGCGAAATCCGCGCGCGACGCAAGGCCGGGGCGCTGGTCTGGTTCGATTTCAGGACGCTTTGCGGCGGCCCGCGGTCGCAGAACGACTACCTCGAGATCGCAACCCAGTTTCATACCCTGCTGCTGAGCGACGTGCCGCAGATGCCGGTGCGAATGGGGTCTGAAGCAAGGCGCTTCACCTGGCTGGTTGATGTGCTGTATGACCGCCGCGTCAAGCTGCTCCTGTCGGCTGCCGTGGCGCCGGAAGCGTTGTATACGGAAGGGCCGCTGGCCCACGAGTTTCCCCGGACAGCGTCCCGGCTGCATGAAATGCAGTCGGCCGCCTATCTCGCGTTGCCCCACCGCACTGTCGATACCCGCCTCACATGAAAACGCTCTTGCTCACGCTCCTGATTGCCGTCGGTGCCTTGCCGGCGCTGGCGCAGCGGGACGCCGCCGACCAGGTCGAGCGCGCGCGCATCGCCAGGGAACGCAACGAGGCGGATACCCGGCTGGCAGCACAGGAAATCACTTGCTACAAGAAGTTCGCCGTCAGCGACTGCCTGAAAGCAGCGCGAGCCGACCGGCGCGAGGTGCTGGCCGACCTGCGGCGCCAGGAACTCACCCTGAACGATGCCGATCGCAAGCGCCGCGCGGGCGAGCGGTTGCAAAGCATCGAGGAGAGAGTTTCCGCCCAGAAGCAGGAGGACAGCGCAGCGCAGCGCGAGGAGGCCGTTGTCCGACGGAATGACAGGGAGGTTGAGGTCGCGCGGCGCGCCGCCAAACAGTCCCAGACCCGGGAAGCCGCACCAGCCCGTGCCGCCCGGACGCAAAATGAAACCGGCGGGGGTGCTGCATCGACCCACACCGCGCGGCAACCCCGAGCCCACGACACGGTAGACGAATTGCGTCGTTACAACGAGCGGCAAGCGCAGGCGCAGCAGCGACGCGACCGGGTGGCGAAGCGCCTGGCGCAGCCGGCCCGGCCCGAAATCAAGCCGCTGCCGGTACCGCCCTGAGACCGGCCCGGGCCGCCCAATCAGCTGTCCAGGGGCTCGAACTTCACGATCACCAGCGACAGGTTGTCGCCGCCACCGCGGGCGCGATTTCGGGCCTTCTCGATCAGGAATTCGGTGGCTTCGCGCGGCGACAGCGACGACAGCACCGATCCCAGCTCGTTAGGGCTGAAGTAGTGCCATACGCCGTCGCTGCAGGCCAGCAGCACGTCGCCCGGCCGCAGCTGGGGAATGAAGAACAGGTCGGACGGCGGATCGTCTTCCGAGCCCAGGCATCCCATCAGGATGTTGGACTGCGGGTGCACGTTCGCTTCTTCCTCGGTGATTTCGCCCTTCTCCACCAACGTTTGCACATAGGAATGGTCCATCGTGCGATGAACCAGCTTGCCGGCGTGGAAATGGTAGATGCGCGAATCGCCCGCGTGCACCCAGTGGCAGTCGCCGGCCGGATTGATCAGGAAAGCGGCCAAAGTGCTGTGCGGCTCCTGCTCGGACGAGATCGCGGTCAGCTTGATGACGATGTGCGCTTCCTGCACCATCTGCTTGAGCAGCGAGGGCGCATCGTCGCGTTCGGGCGCATAGCGCTCGAACAGCTGCCGCGCCGTCATCATGACCTGGTCAGATGCCTTGCGGCCACCGCTGCGCCCGCCCATCCCGTCGGCAATGATGCCGAGCACGCAGCCCGGCACGCGTGGATGGCTGACCAGCGCGATCTGGTCCTGCTGGTATTCCCGGTCACCCTTGTGGATGCCGGTTGAAGCGGTGAGTCGGTAACCTTTGGACATTGTGCTGGCGAATCTTTCGTTGCCCCCGGGAAGGCCTGGCTGCGCTCGGATAACGCCCTTGAAAGACGTATTATCGAACGAACCGGGCCGTTGCCCTGAGCCGTCATCATCTTGGACTCCAATCTCCACTCTCCCGAGCGACGGCTGATCGAGTTGCGCATGGAGCATGCCGATCTCGACGCCTTGATCGACCGCGCCGGGGACCACGCACCGATCGACGAACTGATGGTGCGGCGCCTCAAGAAACGGCGCTTGGGTTTGCGCGACCAGATCTCGCGGCTGGAATTCGCCCTCGATCCCAAAGAACCTGCATGAGCCGCCCGGTTGCTCCCCAGGTTTACGGCACGGGAGCTTGGGCAACGGAGGTGCTCCGGTGAGCCTGGAGCCGGCGGTTCGCGAAGCCTTTGCGCCGCACGGCGTGCTGTCGCGCGCTGCCGACGAATTCATGCCGCGCCACGGCCAGACCGAGATGGCGCTGGCGGTCGCGCGCACCATCGAGCAAGGCGGTGCGCTGGTGGTCGAGGCCGGCACCGGCATCGGCAAGACCTTTTCCTACCTCGTGCCGGCGCTCCTCAGCGGTGAGCGGGTGCTGCTCTCCACCGCAACCAAGACCCTGCAGGACCAGCTGTTCGGCCGCGACTTGCCAAGGCTGGCGCAGGCGCTCGGCTTGCCGGTGCGCACCGCGCTGCTCAAGGGCCGGGCGAGCTACCTGTGCCTGCACCGCATGGAGCTGGCGCGCACCGACGGCTCGCTGCCGGACCGCACGTCCATCCGGTCATTGGCGAAGATCGAGCAATGGGCGGTGACCACCCGCAGCGGCGACCTGGCGGAACTGCCCGGACTGGACGAGCGTTCGCCCTTGATTCCGCTGGTCACGTCCACCCGGGAAAACTGCCTGGGCATGCAATGCCCCAGATTTCGCCCGTGCCACGTCAATCTGGCGCGGCGCGAGGCGCTGGCCGCCGACGTGGTCGTCATCAATCACCATCTGTTTTTCGCCGACCTGGCCGTGCGCGAGTCCGGCATGGCCGAATTGCTGCCGACTGTGCGCGTGGCCATCTTCGACGAGGCGCATCAGCTGAACGAGACCGGGGTCCAGTTTCTCGGCAACCACATCAGCACCGGCCAGCTGCTGGATTTCGGGCGCGACATGCTCGCCGCCGGCCTGCAGTTCGCGCGGGGCCTGGCTGACTGGTCCGCCGTTGTTTCGGCGCTGGAGAAGGCGGCCCGCGACCTGCGGCTGGTGGTAGGCCGCACAGCGCCCGGTGCCAAGCTGCGGTGGACCGGGGACGCGCCCGAACAGGTGCCTGCCGAGGCCTGGCTGGACGCGCTCACGCAGCTGGAGCATGCTTGCGTCGGTGCCATGCACGCGCTGGACACGGTGACCGAGATCGCGCCCGACTTCACGCGCCTGCACGAGCGTGCCGCCATTCTGGCCCAGCGGGCTGGAAGTCTGGCGCAGCCGTGTCCGGCCGGGTCGGTGCGCTGGGTCGATGCCGGCAACCAGCTGCGGCTGGTGGAGTCGCCACTGGACATCGCCAAGGCGGTGCAGGACAAGCTCCTGCGCCAGGGCAGCGCCGACGCCCAGGATTCGCGCCGGGCCTGGATCTTCACTTCGGCGACGCTCGGCGACGACCCGGCCCTGCGCTGGTTCACCGAGCCTTGCGGCCTCACCGAAGCCGAAGTGTTGCGGGTCGACAGTCCGTTCGACTATGCCAGCCAGGCCGGCGTCTATGTGCCGCGCGAACTGCCCAAGCCGAACGATCCCGCCCACAGCACGCAGGTCGCCGCGCTCGCGGCGGACGCGGTGCGGCGGCTCGGCGGCCGCACCATGGTGCTCACCACCACCTTGCGTGCCTTGCGGGCGATCGGCGAGTCGCTGCAGGCACGTTTCGAAGGCTCGCTCGCGGTGGAAGTGCTGGTGCAGGGACAGTGGCCCAAGCGCCGGTTGATCGAGCGCTTCCGGGAAGGCGCGGCGCAGGGCCGGGCCGGTTGCGTGCTGGTCGCTTCGGCCTCGTTCTGGGAAGGAGTCGACGTGCCCGGCGACGCCCTGCAGCTGGTGATCATCGACAAATTGCCGTTCCCGCCGCCCGGCGATCCGCTGGTGGAGGCGCGGGCGCAGCGGCTGGAAGGGCAGGGCCGCAGCGCTTTCAACGATTACTTCGTGCCCGAAGCGGCGGTTGCGTTGAAGCAGGGGGCCGGGCGCCTGATCCGGCGCGAGTCCGACCAGGGTCTGCTGGTGGTGTGCGATACGCGGCTGCTCAGCATGGGCTACGGCCGCCGGTTGCTGGCGGCGCTGCCACCGATGCGGCGGATTCAGTCAGCCGATGAATTCGCCGAGGCGCTGGACAAGCTGCAAGCTGAGGTGCCGCCGGGCCGCCCCAAGGCGGCGAACGCCCCCTCGGGGGGCAGCGCAGCGGCGTGAGCCGCAAGCGTGGGGGCGATTGCTACCAGACCTTCCACCACGGTTCCTGGCTGGACCTGAAGCCCCGGGCCGAGTAGTTGCTGCGGGGGTAATTCTTTTCCATCACCCTGCGCGTGTCGTCGCGCAGCTGCGTCATGCCGAGCGCGTCGTACGAACGGACCATGATGTACAGCGCCTCTTCCAGCGCAGGCACGTCCTGGTAATCGCTCACCGCGCTCTGGGCCCGGTTGATCGCGGCCACATACGCGCCCCGGCTGAAGTAGTAGCGTGCGACATGCACTTCATACTGGGCCAGCGAATTGACGATGTACGTCATGCGCGCCTTGGCATCCGGTGCGTAGCGCGAGTCCGGGAAGCGAGCCGTCAGTTCCTTGAACGACTCGAACGATTCCTTTGCCGCCTTCTGGTCGCGCTCCGACAGGTCCTGCCGCGAGAGGAACGAGAACACGCCCAGGTTGTCGTTGAAGTTGACGATCCCCTTGAGATACAGCGCGTAATCGAGTGCGGGACTGGCCGGGTGCAGCTTGATGAAGCGCTCCAGCGTCGCCTGCGCCTGTGCCTGGTCGCCCGACTTGTACTGTGCGTAGGCTTTTTCGAGCTCGGCCTGCTGCGCCAGCGGTGTGCCGGCCGCACGGCCTTCAAGTTTCTCGAACAGCGGAATGGCCTTGTCGTAGGCGCCCGACTTCAGTTCGTCCTTGGCCTCGGCGTAAATGCGATTCGGGCTCCAGGAACTCATTTTGTCGTCCGCCGTCGACGAGCAGCCAGCCAGCAAGGCAGCAGCGGCAAGCAGCACGGGAAGGACAACGGATAATTTGGCGCTCGACATACGCGGCACTTTCTAGGACAGGGCAACTTGATTATATCGGCCACCCCACCAGAGCCCGAGGCGCAAGGCCTGCTGGACGACCCCGCCGACACCGGTCCGGAAAGCGAACTGCGTGCCTTCAGGATCGATGCGGGGCAACACGGCGAACGGCTGGACCGCGCGCTTGCGTTGCTGGTGCCGGAGTTCTCGCGCAGCTACCTGCAGCAGCTGCTGGAGTCCGGTGCGGTGTTGCTCAATGGCAAGGCCACGCCCAAGCCGTCGCACAAGGTCAAGGCAGGCGATGCGGGCACGGTGGAATTGCGACCGACGCCGCAAAGCCAGGCGTTCAAGCCGGAACCGATGGCGCTCGACGTGCTGTTCCAGGACGACCATCTGCTGGTGGTGAACAAGCCGGCCGGACTGGTGGTCCATCCCGCGCCCGGCAACTGGAGCGGGACGCTGCTGAACGGCCTGCTGGCGCACGACGGGCAGGCCGGGCTGCTGCCGCGCGCCGGTATCGTGCACCGGCTCGACAAGGACACCAGCGGGCTGATGGTGGTGGCCCGCAACCGTGTCGCCATGGACGCCCTGGTGCAGCGCATCGCCGCGCGCCAGGTCGCGCGCCAGTACGTCGCCCTGGCGCATCGGCGCTGGGAGGGGCCGCGCGAGCGCCGGGTCGAATCCCCGATCGGGCGCGATCCGCGCAACCGCCTGCGCATGGCGGCGGTCGATCTGGGGCGCACGTCGGGCAAGCCGGCTTCGACCGGGTTCGACCTGATCGAGAACGCGCAGGACGGCTGCCTGGTGCGCGCAACGTTGCAGACCGGCCGCACCCACCAGATCCGCGTGCACATGGCGAGCATCGGCCATCCCCTGCTGGCGGATTCGCTGTACGGCGGCGCCCCGGCCGCCGGGATGGAGCGCCAGGCGTTGCACGCATTCCGGCTGGCTTTCAGCCATCCGGCGAGCGGCCATGCCCTGGAGTTTCTGGCGCCGTTGCCGGACGACATGGCATGTGCGCTGCGGCTTTGGGGGCTGCGTTACAATGGCGCGCAATGGCTCACGAGCCACGCCCCCGGCTAGCCGGCGCAGGCATGCGATGCGCCAGCCCCTGGCGGCGCCACCGCAGCGAATGGATCGCCGCCTCACCTGGCCTGGATTGGCCTATAAGAATTGCCCGCCCCGTGGCGCCTTTTCCTGGAACCGCAAGACCATGAATACGGCGGACGCCAAGCGCGTCCTCGAAACCGCATTGATTTGTTCGCAGCAGCCCCTGCCTGTGCGGGAGTTGCGCGTGCTGTTCAACGACGAATTAGGGCTGGACACCATCAGGTCGCTGTTGGAAGACCTGCGCAACGACTGGACCCAGCGCGGCGTGGAACTGGTCTGCGTCGCCACCGGCTGGCGCTTCCAGAGCCGGCCCGAAATGCGCGAGTATCTCGACCGGCTGCATCCCGAAAAGCCGCCGCGGTACACCCGCGCCACGCTGGAGACGCTCGCGATCATCGCGTACCGGCAACCCGTGACCCGCGGCGACATGGAAGACATCCGCGGCGTCACGATCAACACGCTGATCCTGCGGCAGCTGGAAGATCGCGGCTGGGTCGAAGTGATCGGGCACCGTGAGGCGGCCGGCCGGCCGGCCCTGTTCGCGACCACCCGCCAGTTCCTCGACGACCTCGGCCTCGAGTCACTCGACCAGTTGCCCCTGCTTGACAGTCCGGCGCAGCAGTCCGCTGCCTTTTCGACGCTTGCCGCCAATGCCGACAGCGTCCAGCCGGAACTGCGCATCGACGAGCCCGCAGCGCTCGCAACCGATGCCGAGTCCCCCACCCATCCGATTCAGTCCCCTGAGGCCGCGGCGGACGCGCCGGCTCCGCCTCCCGATGACGAAAGCGCCGCCGACGATGCGGCCCAAGCAGTCGAGACCTGAACCATGAAGCAACCGGTTTCCGGCGCCAGCGACGCCCCCACCCTCGAAGAGCTGGAAGAAAAGGAGGAGGCTGCGCGCGCCCGCCGTGAGCAGGAAGTGGAGCGCTTCGGCGCCGACGAGGATTCGGACGATGACGACGAGGACGACGATGGAGACGACGACGGCGAGCGTCAGGCGCGCCGCGGTCCGCCCCCGGAGCCGCCCGCGCCGATCCTGTTCGCCGACGTCGTATCCGGCCGGTTCGACGCCGACGAAGAGAGCCCCGACGTCGCCCTGCCCAAGCGGATCCTGACGCCGCAGGCTGACACGCCCAAGCTGCACAAGCTGCTGGCGCAGAGCGGCCTGGGTTCGCGGCTGGAGATGGAGCACCTCATCACCCAGGGCCGGATTTCGGTCAACAACGAGCCGGCGCACATCGGCCAGCGGATCCAGTTCGGCGACCAGATCAAGATCAACGGCAAGCCGATCCGCTACCGGATCGCCCCGGCCCCGGCGCGAGTGATCGCGTACCACAAACCGGTGGGCGAAATCGTCACCAGCGACGATCCGCAGAGCCGTCCCACCGTGTTTCGCAAGCTGCCCCGCCTGTACCAGGGCAAGTGGCAGTCGGTCGGCCGCCTGGACCTCAACACGGAAGGCCTGCTGTTGTTCACCAGCTCCGGCGAACTGGCCAACAAGCTGATGCATCCGCGCTTCGGGCTGGAGCGCGAGTACGCGGTGCGGGTGCTGGGTGCCCTCAGCGTCGAGGAAAAGCAACGCCTGCTCGACGGCGTCCAGCTGGACGACGGGCGGGCGCAATTCGGCGCCATCGAGGAGGGCGGAGGCGAGGGCGCTAACACCTGGTATCGGGTCACGATTTCGGAGGGCCGCAACCGCGAGGTGCGCCGGATGCTGGAAGCGGTCGGCCACGCTGTCAGCCGACTGATCCGCATCCGGTATGGCGCCATGGTCCTGCCGCGGGGGCTTAAGCGCGGTGCCTGGATGGAGCTGGATGACGGCGATATCCGCCAGCTGATGAACGCGGCCGGCGCGGACCGGCCGCCGGGCCCGCGGCCGCAGCGGGCCGATGGGGAAAGTGCCGGCGAGAACGGTCCCGGTCGGGGCGGACGCAACCGGCGCCGGGGCAGCCGCAACGGCAGCCCGCGCAGCCCGGGCGGTCCCGGCGAGGGGCAGCAGCGCAGCGGCGGCCAGCCATCCCAGGGTGGCCCCGCCATGCCTGGCCGTAACGCGGGCGGCCAGGGCCAGCAGCGGCGCAACAAGGATCGCAACGGAGCCGACGGCGGTGGCGACCGCGGCGCCGAGCGCCAGGGCGGCGGCAATGTCCAGCCCGATCCGATGAAGACCTCGCTGGGCTACATCGGCGCCGACAGCTTCACCCGCCAGCGCCAGGGCGGTCCGGGCGGGGGCCAGCGGCGCGGCGGCGGCGGTGGCGGCCAAGGTGGCGGTGGCGGCGGCGGTCAGCGCCGCGGTGGCCGCGGGCGCTGAGACGCGCGCGGCTGCAGACTGCTGCGCTTGGCGCAGGACCGCGATCGGCCGGGACGCAAGCTAAAATGCGAGGCTTTGCCGAAACTTCGGCGGCCGGCGCAACCCTAACAACCGATTCAAGCTGAGGAAATTCCAGATGGCTACCGAACGCACCCTCTCCATCATCAAGCCCGACGCAGTGGCCAAGAATGTGATCGGTCAGATCTATGCGCGATTCGAGGCCTCGGGCCTGAAAGTCGTCGCTGCCCGGATGGCTCATCTGTCCCGCCGCGAAGCCGAACAGTTCTATGCGGTGCACAAGGAGCGTCCGTTCTTCAAGGACCTGGTGGAGTTCATGATTTCCGGCCCGGTGATGATCCAGGCGCTCGAAGGCGAGAACGCGATCATGAAGAACCGCGACCTGATGGGCGCCACCGATCCGAAGAAGGCGGCCGCCGGCAGCATCCGCGCGGACTTCGCCGACAGCATCGACGCCAACGCAGTGCACGGTTCCGACGCGCCCGAAACCGCCCGGCAGGAAGTCACTTTCTTCTTCCCCGGCATGGACGTCTTCCCGCGCTGAAATGAGCCCATGACGGCCGATCTTCTCGACTTCGATCTGGAAGGCCTGGCCGCGTTCTGCGAAACGCTGGGGGAAAAGCGCTTTCGCGCCATCCAGCTGTTTCGCTGGATCCACCAGAAGGGCGCCACCGACTTCAACCAGATGACCGACCTGGCGAAGTCGCTGCGGGAAAAACTTGGGGTCAGCGCTCATCTCCGGAAGCCGGTCATCCTGACCCAGCACGAATCGAAGGACGGCACCATCAAGTGGCTGTTTGACGTCGGGCACGGCGACGCGGTGGAAGCGGTCTTCATCCCCGAAGACGACCGCGGCACGCTATGCGTGTCGTCGCAGGCCGGATGCGCCGTCGGCTGCCGCTTCTGCTCCACCGGGCACCAGGGCTTTTCGCGCAACCTGACGACTGCCGAGATCGTGGCGCAGCTCTGGTTCGCCGAGCACTTCCTGCGCAAACACCTGAAGACGGACCTACGCGTGGTGTCCAACGTCGTGATGATGGGGATGGGCGAACCGCTGCAGAATTATCCCGCGCTGCTGCCGGCGCTCAAGGTGATGCTGGACGACCATGGCTACGGCCTGTCGCGGCGGCGCGTCACCGTCTCCACGTCCGGCGTGGTGCCGATGATGGACCGGCTCGGCCAGGATTGTCCGGTGGCCCTCGCGGTGTCGCTGCACGCGCCAAACGACGCCCTGCGCGACAACCTCGTGCCCTTGAACCGGAAGTACCCGCTGGCGGAACTGCTGGATGCCTGCAACCGCTACCTCGAGCACGCGCCGCGCGACTTCATCACGTTCGAGTACTGCATGCTCGATGGCGTCAACGACCAGGCGGAACATGCGCAGCAACTGGTGCAGCTGGTGCGCCGTCACGCCGGCCACGGCGTGTCGTGCAAGCTGAACCTGATCCCGTTCAATCCGTTTCCGGCCTCGGGACTGGTGCGTTCGCCGCAACACCGGATCCATGCTTTCGCGAAAATACTCATCGATGCTGGTATCGTCACCACTGTGCGCAAAACCAGAGGAGACGACATCGACGCGGCCTGCGGGCAGCTCGCCGGCGATGTCAAGGACCGCACCCGCGTGGGTGAGCGGATAGCCCGCCAGCGCACCGTGATGCTGAAACAGGTGCCGGCCGACGCCCGCGCCGCCAAGGAGTCCTGATCACCATGAATGCGGACGCTGTGCGCCAAGGGAACTCGGGGACCTGGCTGGTCTGGTGCTGGCTGGCCGGCGCGTTGCTGGTGGCGCTGGGCGGCTGTGCCACCGGCAACAGCGACGCCACCGGAGCCAACGTCGACATCCTGACCGCGTCCGACGAGCCCGACGCGCGCAAGCGCGCGCGAATCCGGATGGAGCTCGCCGTCGGCTATTTCGAGCAGGGCCAGACCAACGTGGCGCTGGACGAACTGAAACAGGTCATCGCGAACGACCCGACCTTTCCCGACGCCTACAACCTGCGCGGTCTGATCTACATGCGGCTGAACGACATGAAGCAGGCCGAAGAAAGCTTTCGGCGCGCGGTGTCGCTCAGTCCCCGGGAATCGAACGCGCAGCACAACTACGGCTGGCTGCTGTGTCAGCAGGGGCGCTATGACGAGGCCAACCGCGCGTTCGAAGGCGCGATGACCAACCCGCTGTATCCCGACAAGGCCAAGACACTGATGACCCAGGGCGTGTGCCAGGCGCGCGCCGGTCGCAAGGCGGATGCCGAACGCAACCTGGCCCGCTCGTACGAACTAGACGCCGCCAACCCGGTCACCGGCTACAACCTGGCCAACCTGTTGTACCAGCGAGGCGAGTTTCCGCGCGCGCAGTTCTACATCCGCCGCCTGAACAACACCGAGCTGGCCAATGCGGAGTCGCTTTGGCTGGGGATCAAGGTCGAACAGCGGCTGAACGACCGGGTTGCGATGCTGCAGCTGGCCGACCAGCTCAAGCGCCGGTTCCCGCAGTCCCCGGAAATGACCTCCTACGTCAAGGGAGCATTCGATGACTGAGGCGGCGGCGCAGGGACCGGTCTCGGGCTTCGGTCTGGCTGCAGAAGCGGCTGGCGGCGGCGCCAGTCCGGGCACGATGCTGCGGCGGGCACGCGAGGCTTCGGGTCTGCATGCGGCCACGCTTGCCATCTCGCTGAAAGTTCCGGTGCGCAAGCTTGAAGCGCTGGAAGCGGACAGGTTCGACGAGCTGCCGGATGCCGTCTTCGTGCGCGCGCTCGCGGCCAGCATCTGCCGCACACTGAAGATCGATCCGGCACCGGTGCTGCACCTGCTGCCTGCGACACTGGGCCCGCGGCTGGCCGCCACCGAAGGCGGCATCAATGCGCCGTTTCGTTCGCCCCGGGATGGCGCCGCCCCAACCTGGCTGGACCAGCTGTCGCGGCCCGTGTTCCTGGCCGTCTTCGCCTTGCTGATTGGCGCGCTGGTTCTCATTTTGCTGCCGTCCCAGCACGACGACGCCGCGTCGGCGGCAGAGGCCGCACCGGTTCCGGCCGGCGCTGCCGGCAGTCCCGGCGCCGAGCCGGTGCTGGCCAGCATCGCACGGCTTGCAAGCGCCGTCTTTTCCTCCACTCAGTCCACGCCTGCGCCCGCGCCGGTGGTCGCTGCGCCGGTCTCGCTCCCGCTGGCGGCCTCGGAAGCGGCGGCGGCAGCGGTGGCGGCGGGCCCGCGGGCGGTCGAGGTTTCCGCCACGCCGGCCGCATCCGCCGTGCCGGCGACATCGGCCGCGATACCCGCCGGTGGCCTGATTGTCTTCAATGCGCGCGCCGCTTCCTGGGTCCAGGTCACGGACGCCAGGGGGGCGGTGCAGTTGCGCAAGCTGCTGGCTGCAGGCGAATCCGCCTCGGCTTCCGGCGCTTTGCCACTGGCGGTCACTGTCGGCAGCGTGAACGTCACCGATGTCCAGGTGCGCGGCCATCCCTTCGACCTGGCCCCTGTGTCCCGGGACAACGTCGCGCGTTTCGAGGTGAAGTGATGCAGCCGTCGTGCCTGCCGATCGAAGCGGCCACGCCGAAAGCCCGGCGTTCGCGCCAGGCGCGCACCGTCTGGGGTTCGCGCGTGGTGACGGTCGGCGGCGACGCGCCGGTGCGGGTTCAGTCGATGACGAACACCGACACGGTGGACGCGATCGGCACGGCGATCCAGGTCAAGGAACTTGCGATCGCCGGGTCCGAGATGGTGCGCATCACCGTCAACACGCCGGAAGCGGCGGCGCAGGTGCCCTACATTCGCGAGCAGCTCGATCGCATGGGCATCGACGTGCCACTGATCGGCGACTTCCATTACAACGGCCATCGGCTGTTGACGGACTACCCCGATTGCGCGCAGGCGCTGTCGAAGTACCGCATCAATCCGGGCAACGTCGGCAAGGGCGACAAGCACGACCGGCAGTTCGGCCAGATGATCGACGCGGCAATGCGCTGGAACAAGCCGGTGCGTATCGGCGTCAACTGGGGCAGTCTCGACCAGGAACTGCTTGCCGGCCTGATGGACAGCAACAGCGCACGCGCCGAACCGTGGGACTCCAGGCTGGTGATGTACGAGGCGCTCATCACATCCGCGATCGAGTCGGCGAAGCGCGCCGAAAGCATGGGCATGGATGGCGACCAGATCATCCTGTCGTGCAAGGTGAGCGGGGTGCAGGACCTGGTTTCGGTCTATCGCGAACTGGCCAGGCGCTGCGACTACGCGCTGCACCTCGGACTTACAGAGGCCGGCATGGGCACCAAGGGCACGGTGGCATCGGCGGTCGCCCTCGGCATCCTGCTGCAGGAAGGCATCGGCGACACCATCCGCGTTTCGCTGACCCCGCAACCAGGCGAA
>JAYUHN010000233.1:0-13250 GCA_043766965.1 Ramlibacter sp.
CGACCGCGCGGCCCGGCTCGACGCGGCGCGCGCGGTGCTCGGCCGCGCCCGCGGCTGGCTGCTGGCGCTCGGCGGCGGCATCGTCGGCGCGCTGCACGCGCTGACCGCGCTCGGCGCCTGACCGGCAGCCAGCGCCCGGCGCCGGCCGTACGGCGAAAGTCCGCCCGCCGCCGCACGGGCGCACGCCGCCCGCCGTCCGGGCAGGGGCAGACGCCGCCCGTTTCCCGCCGACCCGCCTCCTAGAATCGCGCCGATGATTTCCGAGCGCGAAGACACCCCGCCGACCGCCGACCTCTGGGCGGCCCCCCCAGCGCCCATGCGCCTGCTCGATGGGCTCAACCCCGAACAGCTCGCCGCGGTGACGCTGCCGCCGCGGCCGGCGCTGATCCTCGCCGGCGCGGGCTCGGGCAAGACGCGCGTGCTGACCACCCGCATCGCCTGGCTGCTGACGACCGGCCAGGTGTCGCCGGGGGGCGTGATGGCGGTCACCTTCACCAACAAGGCGGCCAAGGAAATGCTCGGCCGGCTGTCGGCGATGCTGCCGATTCCGGCGCGCAGCATGTGGGTGGGCACCTTCCACGGCCTGTGCAACCGCTTCCTGCGCGCCCATTACAAGCTGGCCAACCTGCCCCAGAGCTTCCAGATCCTGGACACGCAGGACCAGCTGTCGGCGATCAAGCGCCTGATGAAGCAGTTCAACATCGACGAGGAGCGCTTTCCGGCCAAGCAGTCCCAGTGGTTCATCGGCGGCAACAAGGAAGAAGGCCTGCGGCCCAACATGGTGGAAGTGCGCAGCGACGAGGACCGCAGGAAGGTCGAGATCTACCAGCTGTACGAAGACCAGTGCAACCGCGAAGGCGTGGTCGACTTCGGCGAGCTGATGCTGCGCAGCTACGAGCTGCTGCGCGACAACGACCCGATCCGCGAGCACTACCAGCGGCGCTTCCGCCACATCCTGATCGACGAGTTCCAGGACACCAACAAGCTCCAGTACGCATGGATCAAGGCGCTGACCGGCCCGGACAGCTCGGTGCTCGCCGTCGGGGACGACGACCAGAGCATCTACGCTTTCCGCGGCGCGCGGGTCGGCAACATGGCGGATTTCGTGCGCGAGTTCGAGGTCGGCCACCAGATCAAGCTGGAACAGAACTACCGCAGCTTCAGCAACATCCTCGATTCGGCCAACGCCCTGATCAGCAACAACAAGACGCGTCTCGGCAAGAACCTGCGCACCGAACGCGGTCCGGGCGAGCCGGTGCGGGTGTACGAGGCGCCTACCGACCTGGCCGAGGCGCAGTGGATGGTCGAGGAAATGCGGCATCTGGTGCGCGGCGACGGGACCGAGGCAGGCATCTCTCGCAGCGAGGTGGCCGTGCTCTATCGCAGCAATGCGCAAAGCCGGGTGATCGAGACAGCGCTCTTCAATGCAGCCGTGCCGTACCGGGTCTACGGCGGCCTGCGCTTTTTCGAGCGCGCCGAAATCAAGAATGCGCTGGCTTACCTGCGGGTGCTGGAGAACCCGAACGACGACACCAGTTTCCTGCGGGTCGTCAACTTCCCGCCGCGGGGCATCGGTGCCCGCAGCATCGAGCAGCTGCAGGACGCTGCGCGCGCCGCCGGTTGTTCGCTGCACGACGCGGTGAGCGCGACCACCGGCAAGGCCGGCACCAATCTCGGCGCCTTCGTTGCCCGGATCGACGTGCTGCGCGAGCGCACGCTTGGCCTGACGCTGCGCGAAATCATCGAGCAGGTGCTGCAGGAGTCGGGCCTGATCGACCACTACAAGAGCGAGCGCGACGGCGCCGACCGGGTCGAGAACCTGGAGGAACTGGTGAACGCGGCCGAGAGTTTTGTCACGCAGGAAGGTTTCGGTCGCGATGCGGTCGCGCTGCCGGTGGACGAACTCGGGCCGGGCCTGCTGCGCCAGAGCCCCGCCAGCCAGGGGCTGGATCCGAGCCTGCCGGATGTGAACGAGCCCGCGCCGGATTACATTCCGCCCGACGCGGAAACCGGTGAGACACTGTCCCCGTTGGCCGCGTTCCTGACCCATGCTGCGCTCGAATCGGGCGACAACCAGGCGATCGCCGGCGCCGAAGCGGTGCAGCTGATGACGGTGCATTCGGCCAAGGGGCTGGAATTCGACTGCGTCTTCATCACCGGGCTGGAAGAGGGACTGTTCCCGAGCGAGCGCTCGATGACGGAGTTCGAGGGGCTGGAGGAGGAGCGGCGCTTGATGTATGTGGCCATCACGCGGGCCCGCAAGCGGCTCTATCTCAGTTACTCGCAGACCCGCCTGCTGCACGGCCAGACCCGCTACAACGTCAAGAGCCGCTTTTTCGAAGAATTGCCCGAGGCGTCGCTGAAGTGGCTGACGCCGAAGAACCAGAACTTCGGCGGCTCGGCGTTCGGTTACGGCGCGGGCTATCCGAGCACGCGCGGCGGCAGCTACAACCGCGACTACTCGCCGGCGGCCGGCAGCACCTTCGCCAATCCCGCGGTCCCGGCGCAGCGGGCCGCGCCGTCGCATGGCCTGCGCGCCGACATGAAGGTGTTCCACACCAAGTTCGGCGAGGGCACGGTGATGTCGATCGAAGGGGCGGGCGAAGACGCGCGCGCCCAGGTCAACTTCCCGCGCCATGGCATCAAATGGCTGGCGCTGTCGGTCGCGAAACTCACTCCCGTCACCTGAAGACTTTCAAGGAGAGAAATCATGCAATCCAGGTACCTCCTGCTCGCGCTGGCATCGATCTGCACGGGCGCGATGGCCGCCGACACCGGGACCTCCACGCCGCGCGCGCCGTCGGCTCGCGAGAGAATGGTGACTGCCCGCCAGGCGATCGAAGGCAGCGACTGGAAGCGCGCCATCACCGAGTTGCAGACGGCGGTGAAGACGGAGCCTGGCAACGCCGACGCGCATAACCTGCTGGCGTACAGCTACCGCAAGTCGGGGTCGGACCTGCCAAAGGCTTTCGAGCACTACAACATCGCGCTGAAGCTCAATCCGCGCCACAAGGGCGCGCACGAGTACATGGGCGAGGCCTACCTGGCCGATCGGCAGCCGGCCGAAGCGGAAAAGCACCTGGCCGAACTCGAGAAGATCTGCGGCAACCGCACCTGCGAGGAATATGCCGACCTGTCGAAGTCCATCGCCGACTACAAGGCAAAGAACTGACGGCAGCGCTTCAACGACGCGCTCCGTCATCCCGGGCTCGACCCGGGATCCATCGTCCCCTTCAGCGCGCCTGCGCTGCCGGATGCGCTTCGGGCGGCATCTCTTCCATGTAACCCTTGCCGTCCTTGACGCCGCGGCGACCCAGCGCCTGCCACGCCGTCGGCTGGTTGACCAGCCCGGCCAGGTATTCCATTTCTTCGTCCGTATGGTTGATCGCGCCGGCCGGCGTCAGCAGCCGGCCGTTCTTCGGCGCGGCCTCGCCCCAGAACGACTGGTGGTAGCTGGAGCGCGAGACCAGCCTGTCACCGCTGGCCTCCATGTCCACCGTGCCGTAGCAGTTGCAGAAGTAGCTGCGGTAGGCCTGCTCCGGCAACACTTCGGTGTAGATGCCCGTGCCGCGGATACCCGCCGTGAGCGTCGGCGTGACGATCTGGCGCCTGCTGCCGCTGCCCCAGATGCTGGCGACTGCGCCCGTCAGCAGCCGCAGCACGCTCACCGTGTTCAGCGTGGCGCCGCGCTCCACCGTCATCCGCGAGTTCTGCCGCACCAGGAAGGACGAATTGCCGATCACGAACACCAGGTTCGATTCGGGTCCGGTTGCGATCTGGTCGCCGGTTTGCACCGTGCGTCCCGGCAGCAGCTGCCCGCCGTTGACATTGACGTCACCCACCATTTCGACGACGTTGCTGCGCCGCTGCGCGTACGCAGCCTCGAAGCCTCCCATCGCGGTCCAGGCGGCCGCCCCCTGCAGGAAACCGCGGCGCTGGAACCACAGGACTTCGTCCTCGGTGCGGCCGATCAGGGTGTGCTTCGTCATGGAGTCTCTCCGGTTGGTTGCGGGTCGTCGGCGACAAAGCTGTCGCGAAAGGTGAAGTAGATCGAGGTCGAAAACATCGCGGCCAGCAGCAAGGCGGTCGGCATCATGATCGCTCGCGCCATCAGTGCGCCCCCCAGCATGGTGCCGAGCAAGCCGAACACGATGCCGGCGCCCAGGAAGACGCCCAGCCACAGCATGGCGTAGACCGCGAGCGCGCCCAGATTGCGGAAGCACGCGACCACGCTGAAAAACAGGCTCTTGACCGGTGGCACGTCATGCCAGTGCACCAGCGCCGGTGCGTGCCAGAACATCAGGAACAGCGGCGCATGCAGCGCCAGCGCCACGATGGCGGTGAAGTCGAATTCCGTGCCCTGGGCGGTCGCGGCCCCGGGCCCGGCAATCAGGACGGCCAAGCGCGTCGCCACGAACGAGCCCGCGGTATAGATGGCGCCCAGGATCAGCATGGCACGGCCACGGGAACGGCCGGCGCGAAAGGCGCTGAGCAGCACGGCGGGCATCGGAAACTTCCCGGTGACAGCCTCGGCGGCCGCTGCCATGAGGCCCAGTGTCGCACCCGGCACCAGCATGCCGCCGATGAAAATTCCGACGTAAGGGATCTGCGCAACGAGCAGGATCGCCGCCATGTAAAGGAAGAACAGCCCGGCCAGCGCGAGCGGCTGCTTGAAGAAGGTGGCGATGCCAAGCTTGACCCATATGTAACCAGTACGCGCCGGAACGATGTTCAGTTTCATCAGCTTGTATTCAGGACTCGGTCCAGTGTGGCGGGACGGGTTGCCCGCTGTCGCAGCACCCGCTCGAAATGGGAAGGGTCGTGCGGTTTGAGCAGCGCCGCCTCCCGGGGAAGGTGGAAGTCCCAAAGGCGGGAGATCCAGAAGCGCAGGGCGCCGGCCCGCAGCATCGCCGGCAACAACTGGCGTTCCGCCGCGGCAAGCGGACGGATGGCCTGATACGCGCCCAGGAAGGCGTTGGCACGCTCGGCATGGTGCCCGCCCGTCGGCAGGTCCACGCACCAGTCGTTCAGGCCCACGGCGATGTCGAACAACCAGCTGTCGACGCCCGCGAAGTAGAAGTCGAACAGGCCTGTCAGCTCGCGCTGTTCGAACATGACGTTGTCGCGGAACAGGTCGCCATGGATCGCCCCCCGCGGCAATGCGGCATACGCCGCGGAAGCAGCGACGTGATTCTGGAAAGCCAGCTCGCTGCGCAGCAAGGCGGCCTGGTCGGGATCCACATGCGGCAGCACCGCCGGCACCGTGTCGTTCCACCAAGCCAGGCCTCGCAGGTTCGGCTGGCTGAGGGGAAAGTCCCGCGCTGCCAGGTGCATGCGCGCCAGCATGGCGCCGACAGCGCCGCAGTGCTGCGCGTCCGGCGCCAGTTCGCTGTGGCCTCGAAGCCGGTCGACCACGGCGGCAGGCTTGCCGCGTACCTGCAGCACCAGGCTTTCCTGTTTCTGCCCGGGCGCCGCGTGCGGTTCCGGGACCGGGATGCCGCGCTGCGCCAGGTGCTTCATCAGGCGCAGGTAGAACGGCAACTGCGCGGCGGACAGGCGCTCGAACAGCGTGAGGACGTATTCGCCGCGGTCGGTGGTGGCGAAATAGTTGGTGTTTTCGATACCGCCGTGGATACCGCGCAGCGCGCGCAGTTCGCCCAGGCCCAACCCCAGCATCAATGCGCGCGCTTCATCCTGCGGGACTTCGGTGAAGACCGCCAATCAAGCCTCCGGCCGTAGCGCCATCGTCAAAAGCGAAACAGGTTCCAGACCCGCTGGCTGCTGGGGCTGGACAGGCCGTCCCGGTTGTCCGCGGGCCGGCTGCGGGACAGGTCGGTCGGCTGGAATTCGTATTGCGGCAGACTGGCCTTCGGCTGCACGGTGATGCTGCGGGTCTCGCCGCCGACGCGCAGTTCATCGATGCTGGCGCCGCCGTCTTCGACGTGGATGCGCTCGATCTTCTGGTTGCGGCGGGGATCCCCCGGCCCGTCCTGCTGCAGCGGATCGGGGGCGGCGGCCTGGGCGGCAATGGAGGTGACAGCGAACAGGGGGAGCAGCAGGAAGCGGTGAGCGCGCATGGGCGGATTGTAGAGGGCGGCAATGCCCTTGCGCCCAAGGGCAAAATGACCGCATGAGCGACATGACACACGAACAAGATTCCCGCAAGACCCTGCTGCTGGTGGACGGATCGAGCTACCTGTACCGCGCCTTCCACGCCATGCCGGACCTGCGCGCCGTCCCGGGCGATCCGGCCAGTCCCGCGACCGGCGCCATCCGCGGAATGATCAACATGATGACGAAGCTGCGCAAGGACGTGCGCGCCGACTATGCGGCTTGCGTGTTCGATGCCCCGGGCAGGACCTTCCGCGACGATCTCTATCCTGAGTACAAGGCCAACCGCTCCGCGATGCCGGATGACCTGCGCGCGCAGATTCCGGCCATCCACGAGGTGGTGCGGCTGCTTGGATGGAAGGTGCTGCACGTTCCCGGAGTCGAAGCCGACGACGTGATCGGCACGCTGTCGTGCATGGCGACCGTGCGCGGCATCCACACCGTGATCTCCAGCGGCGACAAGGACTTGAGCCAGCTGGTGAACGACCAGGTGATGGTGATCGACACCATGAACGACCGCAAGCGCGATGCCGCCGGCGTCGAGGCCGAGTTCGGCGTGCCACCGGGCCTGATGGTGGATTACCAGACGCTGGTCGGCGACTCGGTCGACAACGTGCCCGGCGTCGACAAGGTGGGCCCAAAGACGGCGGTGAAACTGTTGAAGGAATACGGCTCGCTCGACGCGCTGGTGGAGCGGGCCCACGAGATCAAGGGAACCGTGGGCGAGAACCTGCGCAAGGCGCTCGACTGGCTGCCACAGGGACGGGCGTTGCTCACGATCCGCAAGGATTGCGAACTGCAGGACCACATTCCCGGCCTGCCGGAACTGGAAGACATCGTCATCGGCGGCCAGCAGGTCGAAAAGCTGAAGTCGTTCTACGAGCGCTACGGTTTCAAGGGCCTGGTCAAGCAGCTCGAGATCCACGACGTGCCCCCCGAACTGATCGAGGAGCACCGCAGCCGGAAGAAGGTCGGCCCTGGCCACGAGGCCGGCGGCCTGTTCGAGGAACCGGACCTGTCGGGCCTGTCGCAGGCCACCAACCTGCACTACGACACCATCTTCAGCTGGGAACAGTTCGACGAGTTGCTGGCGCGGATCGACGGCGCGGAGTTGACGGCGCTGGACACGGAGACCAGTTCGCTGGACGAGATGCTGGCCGAGATCATCGGCCTGTCGTTCAGCGTCCGGCCCGGCGAGGCGGCCTACCTGCCGCTGGCGCATAGCTATGGCGACGCGCCCGACCAGCTGCCGCGAGCCGAAGTGCTGGCGCGGCTGAAGCCCTGGCTGGAAAACCCGCTGAAGAAAAAGCTGGGGCAGCACATCAAGTACGACCGGCACGTGTTCGCGAACTACGGCGTCGAGGTGCAGGGCTACGAACACGACACGATGCTGCAAAGCTACGTGCTCGAAGTGCACAAGCCGCACGGACTCGCCAGTCTGGCCGAGCGGCACCTGGGCCGCAGCGGCATCGACTTCGAGACCATCGCGGGCAAGGGCGCCCACCAGATCGCTTTTGCGCAGGTGCCGGTCGACAAGGCGGCGGAATATTCGTGCGAGGACTCGGACCAGACACTCGACGTGCATCTGGTGCTGTGGCCGCGCCTGTTGGCCGACCGCCGCCTGAAGTTCATCTACGACCTGGAGATGAAGAGCAGCGAGGCCCTGTACCGGGTCGAGCGCAACGGCGTGCTGATCGACGCACCGATGCTGGCCAGGCAGAGCCATGAGCTGGGCGTGCGCATGATGCAGCTGGAAAAGGACGCGCACGACCTCGCCGGCCAGCCCTTCAACCTGGGCAGCCCCAAGCAGATCGGCGAAGTGCTGTTCACCAAGCTCGGGTTGCCGGTCGCGAAAAAGACGCCGAGCGGCGTGCCGAGCACGGACGAAGAGGTGCTGGAAAAGCTGGCGGAAGACTATCCGCTGCCGGCCAAGCTGCTGGAGCACCGCAGCCTGTCCAAGCTGAAAGGCACCTACACCGACAAGCTGGCGCAGATGGCGCATCCCAGGACCGGCCGGGTGCACACGCACTATGCGCAGGCGGTCGCGGTGACCGGGCGGCTCTCAAGCAACGAGCCGAACCTGCAGAACATCCCGATCAAGACGGCCGAAGGGCGGCGGGTGCGCGAAGCCTTCGTCGCTTCGCCCGGACACCAGATCGCCAGCGCGGACTACAGCCAGATCGAGCTGCGCATCATGGCGCACCTGAGCGGGGACGAAGCGCTGATGAAGGCTTTCACCAAAGGCATGGACGTGCACAACGCGACTGCGGCGGAGGTCTTCAGCGTCGCGCCGGGGGAGGTCAGCAGCGAGCAGCGGCGTTACGCCAAGGTGATCAATTTCGGCCTGATCTACGGCATGAGCAGTTTCGGGCTGGCCCGCAACCTCGGCATCGAAACCAAGGCGGCCGCCAGTTACATCGAACGCTATTTCCTGCGTTACCCGGGCGTCAAGAATTACATGGACCAGACCCGGCTGTCGGCGAAAAGCCGGGGCTACGTCGAGACGGTGTTCGGCCGCCGGCTGTATCTGCCCGAGATCAATTCGCCGAACGGACCGCGGCGGGCCGGCGCTGAACGCGCGGCCATCAACGCGCCGATGCAGGGCACGGCGGCCGACCTGATCAAGCTGTCGATGGTCAAGGTGCAGGATGTGCTCGACCAGCAGAAGCGCGGCACCAGGATGATCATGCAGGTGCATGACGAGCTGGTGTTCGAGGTGCCGGACGCCGAAGTGGAATGGCTTCGGGTCGAGATTCCGGGATTGATGGCCGGCGTCGCCGAGCTCAGGGTGCCGCTGCTGGCGGACATCGGGATCGGCGGGAACTGGGACAAGGCCCACTGAGCGATTTGCGTCCCGGCGCAACCGCACCTATAGTTGCGCTGCCCCTGGAGCCCATCATGAGCATTTCCGCGCAGCGTCGGCATCAGCTGTCAGTGCTTTTCGCCCTGGCCGCGTCGGCCGTCGTCCCCGCCTGCGGTGGCGGTGGTGATTCAGCGGGCAGCAGTGTCGCGGGGCCAAGTGTTGCGCCCGCACCCGCGCCCACGACCGCGCCCGTACCGACGCCGGCGCCCACCGCTGCACCAACGCCGGCTCCGGTCCCAACGCCGGCTCCGACACCAGCCCCGACACCGGCCCCGGCACCCCCGCCGGGCTACTGAATCGCGCCGCGGCTCCAGGCATCGCTTCGCTCTTCGGGCCTGCTCCGGACGGCCGCAAGGCAATGGTCGCAGGACAAGCGCCGTCGCGTCGACTGACGCGGGCTCGGCCGCGGGTGGCTGGGCCGTACTATCGAGCCCGGGGAGAGATCGCCGCGTAGGAATCGGCTCACTGCTGTGTGCGACAAAGGTGCGGCTTCCGGCAGGGCGCGCTGCCTAGACTGGTCGGCTCGCCCTGGAGCTTCGATGACCCTTTCCACTGCAATGGCCTGCGCGGACGTGACGCTGGGCGACATCCCGCACACTCCTTCCGACCCTGCGCCAGTGCTGCTCAGGATGCAGCTGAGTGTCAACGGCCAGCTGTATGAGCTGACCGCCGACGCGCGTACCACGTTGCTCGACGCCTTGCGTGAGAACCTCGGCCTTTGCGGCACCAAGAAAGGCTGCGACCACGGGCAATGTGGCGCCTGCACCGTGCTGCTGGATGGGCGCCGCATCAATTCATGCCTGACGCTTGCCGCGATGCATGACGGCCAGGCGATCAGCACCATCGAAGGCTTTGCAAAGCCTGCTTCGACCGACGCAGGCGAGGCCCAGCTGCACCCCTTGCAGCAGGCCTTCCTCAAGCATGACGGATTCCAGTGCGGTTACTGCACGCCAGGGCAGATCTGCTCGGCGGCCGGCATGCTGTCCGAACTGCGCGCCGGCATGCCGAGCCATGCGACGGTGGACCTGCGGCAGCAACGGCAGGCACTCACGGACGAAGAAATTCGCGAGCGCATGAGCGGCAACATCTGTCGCTGCAGCGCCTATCCCAACATCGTGGCCGCGATCCAGGATGCCGCCGGGGCAGGCGCATGAAGGCCTTCAGCTACGAACGGGTTGCAACCGCGGAAGCGGCGGCGCAAGCGGTCGCAGCCCGGCCCGGCGCGAAATTCATCGCCGGCGGCACCAACCTGCTTGACCTCATGAAACTGCGGATCGAGACGCCGGTGCACCTTGTCGACGTGAACCGCATCGGGCTCGACCGCGTCGAGGAGGCCGACGGCGGACTGCGCATCGGCGCCATGGTCCGTAACAGCGACCTGGCGTCCGATTTGCGGGTGCGCGAACGCTATCCAGTGCTCAGCCGGGCGTTGCTGGCCGGCGCTTCGGGGCAGCTGCGCAACAAGGCGACGACCGGCGGCAACCTGTTGCAACGTACCCGCTGCTACTATTTTTACGACCCGGGCAAGCCCTGCAACAAGCGCCAACCGGGGTCAGGCTGTTCGGCCATCGGCGGCTTCAACCGCATCCATGCGGTGGTCGGCGCCAGCGACCAATGCATCGCGGTCCATCCGTCCGACATGGCTGTGGCAATGCTGGTGCTCGATGCCAGGGTCGAAACCGTGTCGCCCCAAGGGAAGCGCCGTGTGATCCCGATCGCTGACTTCCACCAGCTGCCCGGCAACACGCCGCAGGTGGACACCAGCCTGCAGCCCGGCGAATTCATCACGGCCGTGACCTTGCCGCCTGCACCGCCGGGTCGGCAGTTGTACCGCAAGGTGCGGGATCGGGCCTCGTACGCATTCGCTCTGGTGTCGGTCGCGGCGATCGTCGACGTTCAAGGCGGCACTGTCCGCCAGGCGCGGATGGCTTTCGGCGGACTGGCGCACAAGCCGTGGCGCGTGCCGGACGCGGAAGCACGGCTGGCCAACGCACGTGCCGACCAGTCGGCGTTCGGCGCGGCGGCGGACGCGGTGCTGGCCGGCGCCCGCGGCCAGGGCCACAACGATTTCAAGATTACGCTGACGCGGCGCGTGCTTGCCGGCGTGCTGGCCGAAGCAGCGCAGGCGTGAAGGATCACTCCATGGAAATGAACCAGCCGGCTCCGCTGAATGCGCTCGACAGCAACAGACACGGCCAGATCGGCCGGCCCCTCGACCGTGTGGACGGCAGGCTCAAGGTGATGGGGGCGGCGCCCTACGCTTACGAGGTGAAAGAGAGCGCCAAGCCTGTGTATGGCTTCATCGTCGAGAGCAGCATTGCCAAGGGCCGCATCGCCGGCATCGACGCGGCCGCGGCGGAAAGCGCACCCGGCGTGCTGATGGTGATGACGCACCGCAACGCCCCGAAACAGGCGCCGTTTTCGATCGAGGGCGATGAGCGCTTTGCACGGCCCCGGCCCTATCTCGACAACGCGGTGGTGGATTACCACGGCGAGCCGATGGCACTGGTGCTCGCCGAGACTTTCGAGCAGGCCCGCGCGGCGGCGCAGCTGGTGCGCGTGAACTACGAGGCCGAGCCTGGCGAGTACGAGCTGCAGCCGCATCTCGCCCAGGGCGAGAAGCCTGAGAGCGGCGGTAAGGAGCCGGACAGCGACGTGGGCGAATTCGACAGCGCCTTCGAAACGGCGGCCGTCAGACTGGACGTGACCTACACCACGCCGTTCCACATCCATGCCCAGATGGAGCCGCACGCCGCCCTCGCCTGGTGGGAGGGCGACCGGGTCGTCATTCATTGTTCGACGCAGATGCTGGAGCATGCGCAAAAGCGCGTGGCCAAGACCCTGCAGATGCCGTTGGAGAAGGTGCGCGTCATCAGCCGCTACATCGGCGGCGGGTTTGGCGGCAAGCTGCCCGTGTTCGCGGACGTGATCCTCGCCGCGCTGGCCTCGCGCGAGCTTGGCCGGCCGGTCAAGATCGCGCTCACGCGCCAGCAGATGTTCCACATCACCACCCACCGCAGCGAGACGGTGCAGCGGGTTCGCCTCGGTGCTTCGCCAGATGGCGTGCTCAGCGCGATCGGGCACGAGGCCTGGTCGCACAGCTCGCGCATGGACGATTTCTGGGAGCCGACGGCCAAGTGCACCCGCTACATGTATGCCGCGCCCAACCGCATGACACGGCATCGCAGCGTCAAACTGGACCTGCCCGATGCCGACTCGTGCCGCGCGCCCGGCGAGGCCGTGGGACTGCTGGCGCTGGAGTCCGCCATGGACGAACTGGCGCACCGGCTGCGCATCGATCCAGTCGAACTGCGGCTGCGCAACGAGCCGAAGCTGGACCCGGAGAAGGGCGTCCCGTTCTCGTCGCGGCAACTGGTCGCCTGCATGAAGGAAGGCGCGAGCCGCTTCGGCTGGCGCCGGCGCCAGGCCGAGCCCGGCCAGGTCCGCGAGGGCCGCTGGCTGGTCGGCATCGGCATGAGCGCGGCGGGACGAAGCAACCTCCTGCAGTCGGCCAAGTGCAAGGTGCGGCTGAAGTCCGACGGCACGCTGGAGGCCAGGATGTCGATGACTGACATCGGCACCGGCAGCTACACCGTGTTCACGCAGATCGCCGCCGAGATGCTGGGCCTGACGGTGGAAAAGGTGGACATCCAGTTGGGCGACAGCGACTTTCCGGAGACGGCCGGTTCCGGCGGTTCGTTCGGGGCCGCCAGTGCCGGGTCCGCCCTGTACGACGCATGCGAGAAGCTACGCGAGAAACTGGCGCACTCCGCCGGCATCGACCCGCGCGACGCGCAGTTCGGCGACGGCACGATCAGCGGCGGTGGCAAGACCGTTACGCTGGCCAGGCTGGCAGGCGAAGAAGGTTTGGACGCCGACGGCGAGATCGCCCCGGGCACCATGGAAAAGCAGTATTCGCAGCAGGCTTACGGGGCCTTCTTCGCCGAGGTCGGCGTGGACACGGAGTCGGGCGAGGTGCGCTTGCGCCGCATGCTCGGCGTTTTCGCGGCAGGGCGCATCCTGAACGAGAAGACCGCGCGCTCGCAGGTGATCGGAGGAATGGTCTGGGGCGTCGGTTCGGCCCTGCACGAAGAGGCGGTAGTCGATCCGCGCCATGGCTTCTTCGTCAATCACGACCTCGCCGAATACCACGTGCCGGTGCATGCGGACATTCCTGCCATCGACGCGGTGTTCCTGCCGGAAGTCGACGACAAGACCAACCCGCTGAAGATCAAGGGCGTCGGCGAGCTCGGGATCAGCGGCGCCGGCGCCGCCG
>JAYUHN010000234.1:0-5032 GCA_043766965.1 Ramlibacter sp.
AGCGCCGGACGTGCCTGTTCGAGCAGGCCGCTCATGGTGGCGAAGTCGCGCGACAGGTCGAACACGCCGTCGGCGCGGATCGCGACAACGCAGGGGCCGGCAATGGTGTCGGCCGATGCGGGGAGCCATGCCCGGCCCACCAGGGTGCCGGCGGTGCCGTCGTCGGGAAGGATCATTGGCGGGTTCCTGTTTCAACTGGCGCGCTGTGCATCCGAATAATGTAATCGTGTGGAATGACCGGCGGCAGCGCGGCCGGTTGCTGCTTACGCTGGTTTCAACCGCTTATCCTTTATCCTCAGGCCATGGTCCGGCGTGGAATGCCGCGCCGCCCCTACCTCCTGCCGGAGAAGCCGACCCCATGAGCGCCAGCCCGTCCATCGCCCCCAGCGAGCGCAAATTCCAGGCACTGGCCGATTGTTCGCCGTTCGGGATTTTCCATACCGATGCGCAGGGCAGCGCGATCTACACCAACCCGGCCTGGCAGGAGCTGTCCGGCCTCAGCGCGGTACAGGCGCTCGGGCATGGCTGGAGCGAAGCGGTGCACCCCGAGGACCGGGAGCGGGTGCTCGCGGAATGGCTGCAGACCACCAAGGCCCATGTCGACTTCGACACCAACTACCGCATCCGGCGGCCCGATGGGGAGATTCGCCACCTGCATGTCAAGGCGCGCGCCCTGGAATCCCGGCCGGGCGAAGAAGATGGTTTCGTCGGCGTCGCTCTCGACGTCAGCGAGCAAAAGGAAGCGGCGGAGCAGCTGAAGGCCAACAGCGTGATGCTCGAGACCATGCTTGCGCACATTCCCTGCGGCATCAGCGTGTTCGACCGCACGCTCAAGCTGCAGGTCGGCAATCCGCTCTTTCGCAACCTGCTGAACCTGCCGGACCACCTGTTCGCTGACGGCAAGGCCGACTTTCACCGGCTCAACCTGTTCAGCCTGATGGGCCGCGACCCGCTCACCGCGGAAGCGGAAGTCAAGCGGCGGCTGCAAGCCGCGCTCGACCCGGCGCAGCGGGTTCACGAACTGGCACGCGCCAACGGGCAGGTGCTGGAAGTGCGACGCGCCCTGATGCCCGGCGGCGGCTTCGTCACCACCTACACCGACGTCACCGAAAACAAGCGCACGCTGCAGTTGCTGCGGGACGCCAAGGAGGCGGCGGAACAGGCCGCGCTGGCGAAATCCGCCTTCCTGGCGACAATGAGCCATGAGATCCGCACGCCGATGAACGGCGTGATCGGCATGACCAGCCTGCTGCTGGACACGCCGCTGACCGACGAACAACGCGAGTTCACCCAGGTCATCCGCCAGAGCGGCGAAGGCCTGCTGGTCGTGATCAACGACATCCTCGACTATTCGAAGATCGAAGCGGGCAACATGGAGCTCGAGTGGCTGCCATTCGACCTGCTCGAAAGCCTCGAAAGCAGCATCGAGCTGCTGGCGCTGAAGGCCCGCGAAAAGAAGCTCGACCTGGTGTACCTGATCGAGCCGGATGTGCCGGGCTGGATCTACGGCGACATGGCGCGGTTGCGCCAGGTGCTGGTGAACCTGATTTCGAATGCGCTCAAGTTCACCGACGAGGGCGAGGTCTTCGTGTCTGTGCGCAACAGCCTGGAGCCGCTGCCACCGGCGCCGCGCGCATCCGCGGGCTGTTCCGTGACGCTGCAGGTGTGCGTGACCGACACCGGCATCGGCATTCCGGCGGACAAGCTGGACCGGCTGTTCCAGGCTTTCAGCCAGGTCGACTCGAGCACCGCCCGCCGCTTCGGCGGCACCGGCCTCGGCCTGGCCATTTCCCGGCGGCTGGTCGAAGTGATGGGCGGCAAGCTATGGGTGGAAAGCGAGCCCGGCGTCCAGACCCGGTTCTATTTCAGCTTCGCCACCGAGGCCGCTTCACCCGTGCAGAGCGAGAGCACGCAGGAGCGGGCGGAACTGCGGGGCAAGCGGGCGCTGCTGGTGGACGACAACGTCACCAACCTGCGGATCCTCAGCCTTCAGGCCGCACGCTGGGGCATGGCGCAGCAGCCGTGCAAGAGCCCGGGCGCCGCGCTGGCGCTGATCGAGGCCGGGGAGCACTTCGACGTGGTGATCACCGACATGCACATGCCGGAGATGGACGGTGTCGCCTTCGCGCGCAGGGTGCGGGCGCTGCGAACCCAGCTGCCGATCGTGCTGCTGTCGTCGGTCAGCATGCGGCAGACTCCGGAGGCGCAGCTGTTCGCCGGCGTCCTGACCAAGCCGGCTCGCCAGCTGGCGCTGTTCGAGGCGCTGGTCGCCGCGCTGCCGGCCGGCAGGCCGGTGCAGCGCGCGGTGGATTCGCGTGTCTCGCAGTTCGACGTGCAGCTGGCCCATCGCATGCCGCTGCGGATCCTGTTGGCCGAGGACAACGAGGTCAACCGGAAGGTGGCGCTGCGGATGCTCAAGGGATTCGGGTACGACGCCGACGTCGCGGCCAACGGCCTGGAGGCCATCGCCGCCGTCAGCCGGCAGCCTTACGATCTGGTGTTGATGGACATCCAGATGCCTGAGATGGACGGGCTCGAGGCCACCCGCAGGATCGTGCGTGACGTGCCGGCCGAGTCGCGGCCGCGTATCGTCGCGATGAGCGCGAACGCCTTGCGGGGAGACGCCGACGCCGCGCTGCAGGCAGGCGTGGACGACTACGTGGTCAAGCCGATCTCGGTACCGATGCTGCGCGCCGCCCTCGAGCGCAGCAGCGCCCTGATCGCGGTTCGCGATTCGCAGCCAGGCGCGTTGCCCGGAGCCGCGCGCCGCCGGGCCGCCGCCCAGGTGCCGGAGCTGGACGAAGCGCAGCTGCACAATTTCCTGGACCTCGATCCGAGCGGGGAATTCCTGCAGGGGTTGCTGGTGTCGTTCGCCGCCAATTCGCGACAGGCGGTGGCCGACCTGCGCCGCGCCGTGGCCGCGGGCGACGCCGCCGCGGCCGTGGAGGTCACGCACCAGCTCAAGGGCACGAGCGGCACCCTGGGGGTCATGGAACTTCGGCGCCTGTGCATCGCGCTCGAAGACGTCGCGTCCGCCGGTGCGCTGGACGGCGCCGCTGCGCTGGTGGAACAGTGCGAGCGCGAGTGCGAGGCCGGGCTGGCGGCCCTGGACCTGTTCATGGCCGCCCACGGCCCGAGCCGATGACAGCATGGCAACGGCAAAGCCCCTGGTGGTCGTCATTGACGACAGCGACGAGATTCGCAGCCTGATGACGATGGTGCTGCGCAAGGACGGCTACAAGGTGCTGGAGGCGCGCGACGGCGTGGTCGGCCTGGCGCTGGTCAAGCTGCACCGCCCGGACCTGGTGCTGAGCGACGTGCAGATGCCCGGGATGACCGGTTTCGAGCTGGTGCGGGCCCTGCGGCAGGATCCCGTCATCGCCAAGACGCCCGTCATCCTGCTCACAGCCCTGCAGGAGCGCGCAGACATGCGCCAGGGCATGACCGCCGGCGCCGACGACTACATCACCAAGCCTTTCACCCCGCGGGAGCTGAGCGAAGCGGCCGCGGCGCAACTCGCCAAGGGCGGCATCCACGATGACAGCCACAAGCGGGCCATCACCGACCTGCTGCTGGACCAGAAGAAACGCCTCACCGGCCTGTACGAGAGGCGCTTGTCGCGCGAGCTGCAGCAGCGCTGGCCAACCCAGGGTGACGGGTCGGCGAACGACCAGGGGTTCGATCCAGCCGTCGCTTTGTTCGCGGACATCGTGGGCTACGCGGCGCTGGCCGAACAATTGGATGCCGACCAACTGAGCGAGGTGGTGAAGCGGTTTTATGGCAGCGCCGGCGACACCATGTACCTGTTCGGCGCGCGCCACATGCATTTCGTCGGCGAGGGGGTGCTGGCGCTGTTCGCGGAGACCGACGACACCCGCTCGGCCAGCCAGGGCCAACGGGCGCTGCGCGCCGCGCTGGGACTGCACGACACCGCCAGCGCGGTGGGCCGCTTCCTCAAGCAGCGCTACCCGGACCGCCAGCTGCCGGAATTCCGCGTCACCGCGGGCCTGCACAGCGGCCCTGTTACCCTTGCCAGACTGCAAGACCCCATCACCGGCGGTGCGGCGCAGACGCTGCCGGTCGGTGACGCCGTCGGCGTCGCGATGCGCCTGCAGCAGCAGGCGGACTCCCTGCGCTGGGACATCGTGGCCAGCCGCGAGATGCTGGACGGGGTGGCCGACGGTGTCAACACCGGCGGCGCAGCGTCGGTCGAATTGCCCGGGCGCAGCAAGGCCATGGTGGTCTGCGAAGTGCTGGCGATCAAGGCGCCCTGAGGCCGCGGTGCAGGCGCGCGGGCGAGAGCATCGCCTCAGTGAGCCCGAAGCGCGCCAGGCGATCCGGCAGCGGCAAACGCCGCGCCAGTGCGGCGCACGCCTCGCCCATCGCCGCCGATGTCTGGATGCCGTAGCCGCCCTGCGCCGCGACCCAGAAAAATCCTTCGGCAGCGGGATCGAAGCCGCCCACCAGATCGCCGTCGGCGACGAACGAACGCAATCCGGCCCAGGTCCGGGTCGGACGACGAATGGTAAGCGTCGTCATCTCCTGGATGCGGTCGATGCCGAGCGCGATGTCCAGCTCTTCCGGCTGCACATCCTGCGGCAGCATCAGGTCCGCATTGGCCGGCGAGCCGAGCAGCATGCCGGCGTCGGGCTTGAAGTACCAGTCTTCGCCCACGCCGATCGCCATCGGCCAGTGCGCCACCTGCAGGCCGTCCGGTGGCGCGAAGATGAACGCGGAGCGGCGTCGCGGCTGCAACCCGATCGGCGCGACGCCGGCGCGGCGCGCGAGGTCATCGGCCCAGGCGCCGGCGGCGTTCAGCACCACTGGCGCCTCGTGCACCTGGGCGCCCGCGGTCACGCGCCACAGCGGCCCGCGCCGCTCGATCGCCGTCACCGGCGCGTCGCAAATGACTTCGCCGCCGCCGCGCCGCAAGCCGCGCAGGTAACCCTGGTGGACCGCATGCACATCCAGGTCCGCCGCATCCGGCTCATGCACCGCGGCGGCGACCTTGTCCGGGCGCAACACCGGCACC